>JAQVSH010000228.1 GCA_028700615.1 Bacteroidales bacterium | reverse complement strand
CGAAGCGGCTGTAACCATTCGCGAAAATGAATGTTCTGTTACTGAACTGGGTTTTACCGAAGGACTGATTAAAGCCTGTCCTCCCAAAACACGTACAGGTAAAAAGATTGCGGTGATTGGTTCCGGGCCTGCAGGAATGGCTGCTGCGCAACAATTAAACCGGAAAGGTCACACGGTGACTCTTTTTGAAAAAGAGAATGGGTTGGGTGGTCTGCTGCGTTACGGAATTCCTAACTTCAAACTGAATAAAAACATTATTGATCGCCGTTTAGTACAGCTGGAACAGGAAGGAATTATTTTTAAACCGAATACTGAGGTGGGAAAAGATATTTCGGGAAAAGAAATCATGAAAAAGTTTGATGCGGTCTGTATTGCAATAGGTGCCGGACAACCCCGTGATATCAATCCTCAGGGACGCAATCTGAAAGGAATCTATTTTGCGCTGGAGTTTTTGAGCCGGCAAAACCAGTTGATCTTGCATGAACCTGTTTCTGAAGAGGACATGATCAATGCAAAAGACAAACACGTACTGGTCATTGGTGGAGGGGATACGGGTTCAGACTGTGTAGGAACCTCTATTCGTCAGGGTGCCGTGAAAGTGACACAAATTGAAATTCTGCCCAAACCTCCTGTAGGGAAAAATCCCGAAACCCCCTGGCCCTATTATCCCAATATACTCAAGACTTCCACTTCCCATGAGGAAGGTTGTGAACGTAAATGGAGCTTAAATACATTGGCATTCAAAGGAGAAAAAGGAAAAGTTACCGAAGTGATGGTTGAAGAAGTCGAATGGAGTAAAGACGAAACAGGACGTTTTATGATGAAACCGACCGGTAAAACCGAAACCATCAAAGCAGATCTGGTTTTTCTGGCTTTAGGTTTTGTTCATCCTGTTCATGAAGGCTTGTTGACGGAACTGGGTATTCATTATGACGCCCGGGGGAACGTGGCTATTGATGGTGAAAACAGAAGTAACGTAGCCAAAGTATTTGCAACCGGGGATGCCGCAATGGGCGCGAGTCTGGTAGTGCGCGCCATTGCATCGGGCCGTAAGGTGGCCGAAGATATTGATAAAAGTCTAAAAGATTAATTCATAAAAATATGTGCGGAATAGTATGTGCATTTGATATACAACAGCCTTCCCGGGAATTGCGTCCCCAGGTGTTGAAAATGTCGAAAAAAATCCGTCATCGCGGTCCGGACTGGTCGGGAGTGTTTTCTAATGAAAAAGCCATTCTCGCTCACGAAAGATTATCCATTGTAGATCCCGAATCCGGAAAACAACCTTTGTACAGTAAAGACGGCAAGCTTGTTCTGGCCGTAAACGGGGAAATATATAACCACCAGGAAATTCGGAAACGATTCGAGGGAAAATATGAATTTCTGACCAAATCGGATTGTGAAGTAATTCTTGCTTTGTATCGTGAAAAAGGCCCGGATTTTTTGGAAGACCTGAGTGGTATTTTTGCCTTTGCTCTTTATGATATTGAAAAAGACGTGTATCTGATCGGACGGGATCATATAGGCATTATTCCTCTGTATCAGGGTTGGGATGATAAGGGTACCTACTATGTCGCCTCTGAGCTGAAAGCGCTCGAAGGACCCTGTTCAAAGATTGAAGAATTTCTGCCCGGTCAGTATTATTACAGTCCCGATGGAAAACCGCGCCAATGGTATGCCCGCGACTGGATGGAGTATGATGCGGTAAAAGAGAATGAAAGCGATATTGATACGCTTCGTGTTGCTCTTGAAAATGCGGTGGAACGCCAGCTGATGTCGGATGTTCCTTATGGAGTTCTGCTTTCGGGTGGTCTGGACTCTTCCATTATCTCGGCAATCGCCAAAAAATATGCGGCTAAACGCATTGAATCAGGGAATACGCAGGATGCATGGTGGCCTCAGCTTCATTCCTTTGCTGTAGGATTGGACGGTTCTCCTGATTTAGTGGCTGCCCGTAAGGTGGCTGATCATATCGGAACCATTCATCACGAAATCCATTTTACTGTGCAAGAGGGATTGGATGCGATCCGAGATGTGATTTATCATATTGAAACATATGATGTTACAACCATTCGAGCCAGTACTCCCATGTATTTATTGGGCCGTTTTATCAAATCAATGGGAGTCAAGATGGTATTATCCGGAGAAGGGGCGGATGAAGTCTTTGGGGGTTACCTGTATTTTCATAAAGCTCCCAATGCGGAAGAATTTCACAAGGAAACCGTTCGTAAACTGGATAAACTGCATTTGTACGACTGTTTGCGTGCTAATAAATCTTTGGCCTCCTGGGGTGTTGAAGGTCGTGTTCCGTTTCTTGACAAAGAGTTTTTGGACGTAGCTATGCGTCTGAACCCCCGGGATAAGATGGCCGGAAACGGCAAAATGGAAAAGTGGATTTTGCGCAAAGCCTTCGAAAGCTATCTTCCTGAGAGTGTTGCCTGGCGTCAGAAAGAACAATTTTCGGATGGAGTGGGGTATAACTGGATTGATACGTTGAAAGAATTGACTGCCGCCCTGGTAACAGATGATCAAATGGCAAAAGTGGCAGAAAGGTTTCCTGTTAATCCGCCCATGAACAAAGAAGAATATTATTATCGGACTATTTTTGCCGAACATTTTCCTTCCGAACAGGCAGCTCAATGTGTTCCTTCGGTTCCTTCGGTAGCATGCAGTACACCTATTGCACTGGAGTGGGATGCTGCATTTAAAAATATGAACGATCCGTCAGGACGATCAGTAAAAAGTGTACATGAACAAGGTTATAAGTAAAAAGATCTATTTTATTTGTTCGGGTTTTATCATGCCGGTAAAAACTAAATTATATTCTGATGAAAAAGATTGAAGCCATTATTCGTAAAACTAAATTTGAGGAAGTACGAAAAGCCTTACATGAGGCTGATATAGAATTTCTTTCCTGGTGGGATGTAAAAGGGCAGGGTACTGCCAGGCAAGGTCTGATATTCAGAGGAATTGCCTATGATGTCAATACCATTGCCAGAATTTGTATTTCTTTTGTCGTTCGGGATATTAATGTCGAAAAATCTATTCAAGCTATTTTAAAATCCGCCTATACGGGAGAAAGCGGAGACGGAAGAATTTTTGTCTCAACCATTGAACAGTCTATTCGGATCCGGACGGGAGATAAAGGCGACGAGTCATTGTATAATAAATAGAGGCAGAAATAGCTATATGTTGAAAATATGCATAAAAATAAATAAAAGGTGTCTTAAAATAGGGGGGGGTGCTGTAAAAATATGATTTTTTTTAAATAATGTAGTATAAATATAGGGGGTGTAAAAAAAATATATATTTTTGGCCTGTCGATAATGAACAAAAAAAACTAAAATTATGGCAATTTTACGATTTCAGGCATTAGACAAAGCGATGAGCCGAAAACCGATTTGTTCTAAAGTTCCCTATGAGAAAACTTCCGATTATTTTGCGAAGAATGTTTTTGATCGGAACAAGTTGAAAAAATACTTGTCCAGAGAAGCTTTTCTAGCCCTTATTGCTGCGATCGACAACAATAAAAGCGTGGATCGTAAAGTCGCCGATCAGATTGCCGCCGGAATGAAAGCCTGGGCCATGGAAAATGGAGTGACCCATTATACGCACTGGTTTCAGCCTCTTACGGGCGGTACCGCTGAAAAACACGATGCTTTTGCAGATCCCCAGGGCGATGGTACTGTGATTGAGTCTTTTTCAGGAAAACTTTTAACCCAACAGGAACCTGACGCTTCAAGTTTTCCCAGCGGCGGGATTCGCGCCACGTTTGAAGCCCGCGGGTATACGGCCTGGGATCCTTCTTCCCCTGCCTTTATTATAGATGACACTTTGTGTATCCCTACTATTTTTATTTCCTATACGGGCGAAGTTTTAGATTACAAGACCCCCCTTCTGAAATCTTGTGCTATATTAGATAAGACTGCGGTTGAAGTGTGTCATTATTTTAATAAAGA
>JAQVSH010000227.1 GCA_028700615.1 Bacteroidales bacterium | reverse complement strand
TAAAAGAAATATTAGCGGTTGTCGGATACAGCGGATTGTATAAGTTTATCTCCAAGGGAAGAAACGGAGTGATTGTGGAATCTCTTTTGGACGGAAAGCGGAATAATTTATCTTCTTCCATCAAAATCAGTTCGTTGGACGACATTGCCATTTTTACTGAGACAGAAGAAATTCCTTTTGAAAAAATCTTGCACAAGATTTATACCAAAGAAAATGGGAAACCCTGTATTTCAACAAAATCAGATCCAGAGAAATTAAAAGCCTGGTTTGCTGAAGTTCTTCCGGAATACGACAGAAACCGCGTCTATGTTTCAGATATAAAAAAGATTGCTAATTGGTATAATATATTACTGGACAGCTCTCTGATCAGTTTTGAAGAAACCTCCGCGGAAGAAGAGGTTTCAGAATAAAAATCCTTGTTTTTTAATGGTCTCCAGATATTTTCGGGAAAACAGTTCATTGGCTTCCCGAGGGTATCTGTTTTCTGTAAAAATCTGAGCCAGGGTATTCTTTTTGTTTATTTCAAGCAACTCAAGGGTTTGTCGGGAGGTTTCGAGATCAGAATAAAAACGATTGATATCCGCATAGCCGGGAACCTGATATTTTTCATGATGTACAACCGCTTCAAGAGGCAAACGATCTGTGAGAGGAGTCTCTGCGTCAGGATAACCCATAACCATCGAAACAACAGGTACAACACCTTTAGGAATTTCTAACAGATCAATGATATGGTCTGCATTGTACATGGCCGTTCCTAAATAACAAATTCCCAGCCCTGCCTCTTCTGCTGCCAAAGCAACATTTTGAGAAACCAGTATAGCATCGCAGAATGCAGTACAAAACCAAAGAAAATTATCGTAACAGGGAGTGGCCTCTCTCTGATCACACCAAGCCGAAAACCGATGAATATCAGCACAAAAAGTAATATGAACCGGCGCTTCTAATACCATATTTTGCTTAAAATGAGCCTCATATAACCCGGATCGAAGAGTTTCATCCGTAGTTACAATCAGACTGTATACTTGCATATTGCCGGTATTGGAAGCACGGGTACCCGCTTCCAGCACAGAATCAAGAAGTTGCTGTTCAACGGGATTTTTTTTATATTTCCGTACGGATCGATGGGAAAATATAGTATTATACATAACTGAGATTAATTCTGTAAACGAAAGATATAGGTAATAACTCCTTTTTGAACAGGAGATTCAGGACTGCGGCTAAACCGTGAATTTAATGCAGCACGTTGCGCTGCCTGGATGAGACGTTCATCAGTAGTGGTAGAACCTCTCACTCCGGGAAGGGCAGAAACCACCCTGCCCTCTTTATCCACAACTACTTCAACCACTACACGTCCTTCAGACTGAGATCTATACTCAGGAATCGGAAGAGATTGAGCAGAGCGCCCTGATAAATCAAAAGAAACTCCCTGACCGGAATTTCCCAGACCTGTACCTGTATAGCTTTCTGCACCAGGATCTCCACCAGGTTTTCCCTGATCTCCGGTCCCACCGGCAATTCCCTGGCTGCCGGTCGCAGTTCCTGTGGAGGTTCTACCCTGAAATAGGGCACGCGGATCCGGTTTTCTTTCAGGCACTATTGTTTGAGCGGTTTCTGCCGGTTTGGTTGTTTTCGAAGCCGCAACCGTAGAAGTTACCGGACTCTTTTTAACCGTCTTTTTTTCAGTAACCGGAGCTTCCTCATAATCCTGAGTCAGAGTCTCCTGTTCCTGAGCAATCTGCGGAACAGTTTCTTCGGGCACTGAAGTCTGACTTAATGGATTATCCCTGAGAGGTTCCATTCCAAAACCGGTCTCACCATCTCCAAAATTGACCAAAATGCCTTGCTCTCCCATTGCCGGAACATAAGAAAGGCCAAACAGAAACAACCCAACTACCACCAGAAGATGGAAGGTAAAGCTGATGATAAAAGCCGTTCTTTTTCTGAGAGAATTTTTATCCATAATTATTCCGGGGTTTCCGGGCGTGTGGCCAAAATAAGTTTATACTGATTACGCTGAGCTATATTCATATCCCTGACCATATACTCAACAGGAACAGATTGTTCGACATGAAGCGAAATCACCGGATCTTCAGCATTTACCATTTTTGTTTTTAATGTAGTCTCAAGATCAGAAAAGTTTACGGGCTGAGATTCCACGTAATACTGAAAATCCTTAGTAATGGACACGGAAGTATACGCCTTGACGGTTGTCTGACTATTACTTTGAGGCAACAGCAACTTCAATGCATTGGGAGAAATCATAGTGGAGGTAATCATAAAAAAAATCAACAACAGGAAGACTATATCTGTCATCGAGGCCATGCTGAAAGAGGCATTGATTTTTGATGTTTTTTTTATCGCCATGGGAAATCACATTCATAAAAAGTTTACCGCAGGTTATTTAACAGGTTCATTCAGGAGATCCATAAACTCCAGTGTGGTACTTTCCAGCATATTGACAACCTGCTCTATACGTGCCACCAAAATATTATAGGCAAAATAGCCCATAATCCCCACAATCAATCCGGCAACGGTAGTGACCATCGCCTCATAAATTCCACTGGATAAAATCTGGAGATTTACATTGCTCCCGGCCTGTGCCATATCATAAAATGCCTGGATCATTCCCGTGACTGTTCCCAAAAAACCCAACATCGGAGCCCCGCCGGCAACCATAGCAATCCAGGGTGTTCCTTTTTCCAGTTTGGCAACTTCCACCCGGCCGACATTTTCTATAATAGAGTTGATATCTGTCAATGGCCTTCCGATTCTGGAAATACCTTTCTCAATCATGCGGGCTACCGGGGTGTCATTATTCTGACATAAAGCCATGGCTGAGTCCATTTTCCCGTCATGAATATAATCCCTGATACGGTTCATGAAGCTCTGATCCGTACGCATAGCAGCTCTTACTGCAATATAACGGTCTACAAAAATAAACACAGCAACAATAGACAACAAAAGAATGGGAATCATAATCCACCCTCCTTTGATCGCTAATTCTCCATACGGCATCGTTTTGCTTACAGGGTTAACAATAGTTTCAACCGTGGTACCTGCTTGTTGTGCGGCAGTTTGTAATAATATCAATGCATTCATGGGCTTTTCCAATAATGAGATTTAGGCAAATTTACCAATTTTCCCTTCGTGGTACAACAATAAACGAATGAGAAGGGTTAAGGATTTATAAATAATCGATATATTTTCTCAGATCGGCATTTGAGGGAATCATTAGCGTGGGAATACCTGCATTTCTACCCGCCTGTTCATCTCTGGGACTGTCACCTACCAATAACGATTCTGAAGCATTAATCCCGTATTTTGCAATGGCTTCTTCAAGCATTAACGTTCCAGGCTTCCGGCATAAACAAGTCGAAACGCTGGAATGATGGGGACAATAAAAGATATCGGTCAGAAAAATATTTTCTGCAGCCAATAAACTTTTCAGGTATGCATGTACTTTTTCGAGATCTGCTACAGAGTATCGTCCTAAAGCAATCCCACCCTGGTTGGTTACAACAATTAACAGATAACCTTTGTCAATGGCAGCTTTGAGAAATGGAATAATCCCGGAGGTAAGCCTAAAATCTTCAATCTTATAGGTATAATCGCCTCTCTCCTCATTGATCACTCCGTCCCGGTCCAAAAATAAGGCCTTCGCCATAAGCTCAATTTAGTCTAAAAATCGAAGACCTCATCACTGACAGATTCCAGATCAGAAAAAATCCAATCAGCACCGGCTTCGTCCAGCTCATCTCTTGTAAAGCTATTGGTAATTGCCAGACATTTAGCTCCAACTTCTTTTGCTGCCTGAACTCCGTGTATTGAGTCTTCCACGACAATGCATTCGGAAGGATTAATATCCAGTTTGTCGGCCGCCTTGAGAATAATCTCCTTATGATTACCCGGAGACGAGATATGTCCCCCATGCACAATGGCATCAAACTCATCTATATCAAGATCCACCTCGTCCAGAT
>JAQVSH010000226.1 GCA_028700615.1 Bacteroidales bacterium | reverse complement strand
CGACGCTCTTCCGATCTATTCTCTCTCCGGTATTTGACAAATCCGACCGCCTGATTAATACGGGCAATTATGGTTTGCCCGACACTGCGTTGGTAAACATCATTCAACCCTAAGCGATGAAGAGTTTTTTTGTCTCCCATAAAAATCCGGTTTCGGTTGTATTGTTTATCATTTTGGCTGCCGGGATCTTTTCGTACAGTAAAATGCAATCGTCACTTTTCCCCGAAGTGACTTTTCCAAAGATTAAAGTGATTGCCGATAATGGTTTACAGCCTGTCAGCAAGATGATGATTACTGTTACTAAGCCGTTAGAAAATGCGATCAAGCGGGTTCCGGGACTGGAAAATATTCGGAGTATTACCAGTCGTGGGAGTTGTGAGATTTCTGCTTTTATGAATTGGAAAGAAGATCTCAATTTGTCTAAACAACAGGTGGAATCGTCCATCAATCAGATTAAAGACGAATTACCTGCCGGGACAAGCATAGTGGTTGAAAAAATGAATCCCTCCATCTTGCCCGTGATTGGATATGTGATTGATGGCAAAGGCAGAAGCGATATTGAAATCAACCAGATTGCCAATTACATTGTCAAACCATTTTTGTCACAAGTACCTGGCGTTTCTGAGATCCGGGTCATTGGCGGTAAGACAAAAGAATTTCAGGTGGAGCTGAAACCTCAGAAAATGAGTGCATTAAATGTTACCCCGGCAATGATTACCGCTGTACTCAGTCAATCAAACTTCATCAGCAGCAATGGTTATCTCAACGACTATAATCGGATGTATCTGACGGTTACCGATGCAAATGTCGAAAATTTGAGCGAATTGCAAAACCTTGTGATTAGTAATGATGGTAAACGGGTACTGAGACTTCAGGATATAGCCAACGTCAGGATTGCCGAGCAGACCGAGTATGTCAGAGTGAATGCCAACGGTAAAAATGCAGTACTCATTGCTGTGATTAAACAGCCCAATGCCAATCTGATTGATATTACACAGGGAGTTGAAAAGAAAATCGGGGAATTGAATAAAACCATTTTGCCCAGTGGGGTACTGCTTTCTCCGTATTACGTGCAGTCCGATTTTGTAAATGAGAGCATCCGCAGTGTGAGCGACAGTCTCTGGATCGGATTGATTCTGGCAATCCTTGTTTGCGTTGTTTTCCTCCGATCAGTCAAATCAAGTACCGTCATTTTAATTACCATTCCACTGACCCTTTCTCTCACTTTAGTTTCTCTGTATATTCTAGGATATAACTTCAATATCATGACCTTGGGTGCCATTGCAGCATCCATCGGCCTGATCATTGATGATGCCATTGTTGTCGTTGAGCAGATTCACCGTACACACGAAGAACACCCCGAAACTCCGACGAAAGAACTATTGTCCAAATCGGTGAATTATTTGTTGCCGGCTATGATCGGATCGTCAATCAGTACTATTGTTATTTTTTTTCCTTTCATTTTGCTGAGTGGTGTGGCGGGCGCCTATTTTAAGATATTGGCCAACACCATGATGATTACCCTCATTTGTTCATTTTTGGTTACTTGGATCGGCTTACCAGTGATTTACCTGGTACTATCCGGGAAACGAAAACCGATTATTTCTGAAATGACTCTGCCTGAACGAAAAAGTAATCAATGGATTTCCTTTTTTATTCTCCGACCTACTATCAGTTTATTGTTTGTTGTTGTTTTGATAGTTACCGTATTCTATATCTCCAGTCGTTTGGAAACTGGTTTCCTTCCTGAAATGGATGAAGGAAGCATTGTTCTGGACTACACTTCACCGCCCGGAACTTCTCTTCAGGAAACTGACAGGATGCTTCGTCAGGTGGAAAAATTATTTCCTTCAGTTCCTGAAATCGAGACCTATTCCCGAAGAACCGGAACGCAGATGGGCTTTTTCATCACTGAACCCAACTATGGAGATTATCTGATTCAACTTCGGAAAGATCGAAAACGCACTACCAATGAGGTGATTGATGAGATCCGACAGAAAGTGGAATCAACTCAGCCAGCTTTGCAAATAGACTTTGGACAAGTGATTGGTGATATGCTGGGCGATTTGATGAGTTCGACTCAGCCCATTGAAATAAAAATATACGGCGACAATGTAAAAATTCTTCAGGATTTGGCCAGGAAGGTCGCCAGTGTCACTGAAAATGTGCCTGGAACAGCCGATGTTTTCAACGGGATCACCATTGCCGGGCCCTCCATAAACATTGAACCTGACAATCAGAAACTGGCGCAATTCGGAATTACTCCGGCTGATTTTCAGGCTCAGATGCAAATTCAGTTGGAAGGAGTTATCATTGGAAATATTTTCGAGAAAGAGCAGCAAACTGCTATTCGAATGATCTATCCTGATGCATTGAATACGACGATAGAAAGGCTTAAAAACGGGACTCTCTTTTTACCTGGAGGCAAACTGCAGCCCATTGTGCAATTGGCTCAAATCACTCCCGAACAGGGAAGTGCTGAAATTGAACGGGAAAACCTTCAAAGTATGATCCCGGTTACTGCGCGCTTGGATAATCGTGATCTGGGCAGTGTGATGAAAGAATTGCAACACGAAATTAAGTCAAAAGTAAACTTACCCCAGGGCTACCACATCAGTTATGGAGGAGCCTACCAGGAACAGCAACAATCCTTTAGCGAGCTGCTGATTATACTCCTTTCGGCTGCATTATTGGTATTTACGGTGATGATATTCATGTTTAAAAACTTCAAAGTAGCATTACTTATCATTTTTATTTCCATTTTGGGAATTTCAGGAAGCATGATTGCTCTTTTTTTTACCGGAACTCCCTTGAATGTAGGTAGTTATACGGGCATTATCATGATTATCGGGATCATCGGTGAGAACGCTATTTTTACCTTTCTGCAATTTCACCAGACCCTTGAGACCAGTACTCCCGATGAGGCTGTCGTTTATGCCATCTCTACACGATTGCGTCCCAAGCTTATGACGGCGATTGGGGCCATTATTGCTTTGTCCCCAATCGCTTTAGGGATCGGAACCGGAGCTCAATTACACCAACCTTTAGCGATTGCCGTGATTGGAGGTTTTGTCATTGCTTTACCGTTGTTGTTGATTGTTTATCCTTCTATGCTGAGGTTGTTGTTTCATCGAAATTAAATCAAAACTCATTGAATGGGCTTTTTGTTTGTTTTAATTTCTCCCTGATCAACTTTCTATTTTGCCCTGCTTTAGCCTGTTTACCGCATCTTCCAGCGAACCGGCCCGGATCACTTCCCCTGTGTTTACAAAATAGATTTCATCCGCATTTTCGATGGTGTTTAGCCGATGAGCAATGATCACGCGGGTGGTCGAATCAGGTAAGGTTTGCAAAATATTTTCGAGCAACTGTTCGGTCACCGTATCGATATTTGCCGTAGCTTCATCCAGAATCAACAGCTCCGGCTCGCGAAGCACTGCGCGCATAAAGGCAATCAGCTGCTTTTGTCCAAGGCTGATCCCTTCTCCATTGGGCTCCACCTTTGAATCAAGACCGGAATCGAACCGTTCAATCAGACTTTCCAGTCCTGCTTTTTGAATCACTGCTTCCAGCGCTTCATTGGATATATCCTTGTATTTCGGGTTCCCATAGAGCAAATTATCGCGTACCGTTCCTGAAAATAAAAAGGGCTCCTGAAGAATAAAGCCGATTTTTCTTGTTCTCTCTTCGGAAGTATAGGACCGGATATCTTTTCCATCCAGAAAAACAGTACCCCTGGTGGTATCATACAGACGGGCGATCAGTGAAGCTGTAGTTGTTTTTCCACCCCCGGTCGGGCCAACAAAAGCGTATGTTTTCCCCCGTTCCAGGGCAAAGTTTACATGATGGAGTACTTCTTTACCGTTCGGATAACTGAAAGATACATTCTGGAATGACAAATAGGCTTCGGATGAATCCGCTATGCCCTCGTCCAGCACCTGTAGGTTTGATTCCAGCGTGAGGATATGCGAAATCCGGTCCCATCCGGCC
>JAQVSH010000225.1 GCA_028700615.1 Bacteroidales bacterium | reverse complement strand
TTCCGGGAGATGTGGTAATCATTATGTCTTACGCGAGTATGGATTTTGAGGAGGCTAAATCTTTTACTCCCAAAGTCATTTTTCCTGATACTTTAACCAATCGGCTGGTTAAATAAACGAGATGAGCCACTTTCTTGTAAAATCTTTTCAGTGGCTGCTCTTTTTATTTCTGGCGGCCTTTTTATTTTTTCTTGCTTTCAAGGGGGTTGATCTGTCGAACTTTTGGGGGGAGATAGTTTCTGCCCATTATCAATGGGTTTTTGTTTCTATGATTTTTGCCTGGTTTGCTTTTTTCTTCCGGGCGTACCGATGGAAAGTGCTGATAGAATCCCTTGGATTTAAAACTTCTCTTTGGCATGCGTATCATGCGGTGCTGATCGGATATTTTTCGAATTTTATTTTTCCCCGTTTGGGTGAGGTGCTGCGGTGTGCTGCATTGAACAAATTTGATAAAGCTCCTGTTGATCGGTTGGTGGGGACAGTGATCGTTGAAAGGTTGTTCGACGTGTTGATGATGGGGGTACTTACCCTGGGTTTTATTGCGGTTGAGTTTGAAGCTTTCAGGTCTTTTATTTCCCGACTTGCCTTGAGTTTTCACCGCCCGGATCAGAGTTTTTTAATACTGGTCCTGTTGATTTTGCTGCTGATACCGGTGGCGTTGGTCGCTGTTTATTTCTTCTTTACACGATATTATCCGCGTAACCGGATGCACAGAAGGGTTATGATTCTTGTAAGGGGTATTTCGAACGGTTTGCGGTCTGCCTGGAAGCTGAAACGGCGGGGAGTTTTTCTATGGTGTACTGCGGGTCTCTGGTTTTGTTATTTTATGATGACCTATTCGCTTTTTTCCGCGCTCGACACCACTTCCGGATTGACGTTATCCAATGCCGTTTTTGTACTGGTGATTGCTTCTTTTGCCTTTGTGATCCCTGCACAGGGAGGTATCGGGTCTTATCACCTCGTGGTTTCCCTGGGCCTTACCCTGTTTGGAATTACTTATGCAGATGGTCTGGTATATGCAACCCTGGCCCACGGATCACAGTTTATTTATACGCTGTTATTGGGCGGAGTTTCCATCCTGATGCTTTTCCTCTGGCAGAAAAAATCTAAAGTTTCTTAAGTTTTTGGATGGTGCCTGTGGTAGAAAACCCCTCAACAAAAGGAAGGGTCAGGGTTTTGTCTGCGTATTCCCGTCCCAGGATGGTTTCAACCGGGTGGTCTCCTCCTTTGACCAGCGTATTAGGACAGATACAGGCGAGCAAAGCTCTGGGATCATCTTCCTCAAAGATCACCACAAAGTCCACGAATTCAAGAGCACTGAGCAGATAGGCCCTTTCCTGCTGGTCTTTAACCGGACGTTCCGGACCTTTAAGCCGTTTGATGGAAAGATCGCTGTTCAGACCTACGATCAATACATCTCCCAGAAGCCGGGCTTCTCTCAGGTAGGCTACATGGCCCCTGTGGAGAATGTCAAAACATCCGTTGGTAAAAATAATTTGTTTCCCCTGTTTTTTCAGGCTGGCCGAGATCCGGGTGATTTCTTCCCGTGTTTTGATTTTCTGTTCGATATCAAACATGAAGGTCTATTTTGATACAAATATCGTTAACGTGGTTTCTATTCACAAGGGTTTCCCCGGAATTTTGTACTTTTGAATTCTTGTATCAGGTTTTTATCTAAATTATTTCTGATGTTTACTTTAGAAGAAGTGGTTGACAAAATCCGGCAAAAAGCTTTTCTGGAGTTGCCGGCTGTGCTTTATAAGAAGGATCCCAATTGGATCAGGCCTCTGGATGTTGATATTGAAAATATATTTGATCCCCGGAAGAATCCTCTGATTCAGAATGGAAATTGTATCCGTTGGATTTTGAAGGATGAAGCAGGAAAGACCGTGGGGCGCGTGGCTGCATTTTACAATCGGGCTACCATTAAGGAAGAACCGATCGGGGGGATGGGCTTTTTCGATTGTATTGAAAACCGGGAAGCGGCTTTCCTTTTGTTCGATGCCTGCAAGAACTGGCTGACTGCAGCAGGGTTGGAAGGGATGGACGGACCTATCAATTTTGGGGACAGAGATCACTGGTGGGGCTTGCTGGTGGATGGATTTTATCCTCCAAATTATGGCATAGCCTATCATAAACCTTATTACAGGGAATTTTTTGAACAATACGGATTTCAGAATTATTTTAATCAGTACACGTATCACCGTTCTATGTACGGGACAAAACTGGAACCCTTTGTTCATGAAAAAGCGGAAAGGATTACCAAGGATCCCCGTTATACTTTCCGTCATTTTGAAATGAAGAAGGCCCGTGAGTACGCACAGGACTTCATGGAGATATACAATAAAGGGTGGGTTGGTTTTACCGGGCTGGAGCCTATGACCCTTGAGCATGCCATGCACCTGATGGATTCCATAAAGCCCATCATGGATGAGCGTTTGTTGAGGTTTGGATACTTTGAAGGTAAACCGGTTGCGTTTTTTCTGATGGTTCCCGATATCAATCAGGTCATAAAGCATATGAACGGGAAGTTTAATCTGCTGGCAAAACTGAAATTTCTTTATTATAAGAATATTGCAAAATCAATCACCAAATGTCTTGGCATTATTTTCGGAGTCGTTCCCGAGCATCAGGGAAAAGGCATGGAATCTGCTATTATTGTTGATTTTGAACATTTGGTTTTTGGCAAGGGAATTCCATACAGAGATATAGAGTTAAACTGGATCGGAGATTTTAATCCGGTGATGATGAGGGTCGCCTCCCATGTTGTCGGGGGGAAAATCCTGAAAACACACATTACCTATCGGTATTTGTTTGACAGGACCGCTCCTTTTTATCGTTGTGCCAGAGTGAATTCGAAAGAGAGAAAAACAGCAGGACCGGCTACTGCATAATAGCGAACTGGTGTAAACGAATTTCCGGGTTGGTGTTGTCTACATCGACCCATTCTCCTTTTTCAGAAACCATCCAGCCGAGCGCTCCCTTTATGTTATTGTCCAGATACTGGAAGGGTTTCTTCGCATGGATGGCATCCAGATAAATGATGTCCTCATCCAGAACGAGTCTCACTACCACATGATTGAACTGGCCTCTGACAGGATACAGCGTCTCAGGTTTGCCAAAAGTGGTTTTTACCAGTACGGGATCTGCATCCAATCCTGCAGTTTTCAATGCAGACCATAACAGAAGATTTATATCTCCGCTGGTGCCGGTTCCGTCCTGAAGGAGTTTTCTCGGATTTTTATTGGCATACATAGAGTATTCTCCATTCCAGGTGATCGTTTTTTGAACGGTTTCGTAGATAGTGATGGCAGTGGCCATTTTACTGTTTTCATTTCGAGCCTTTCCGACGATATTTTCGGCAATTTCCGGATATTTCCGGTAACTGTTTCCAAATCGTTCACTGTCCAGCCAGTATGCATTCATTTCTTGCCAGGTGGGCAGATAATACTGAAGGTAATTCATGGAACGGGAGAGATGTGAGCGGATTTCGGCGGTGTCCCAGTCGTCATACTCTTCTTCGGCAGATAACAACAGATGTTTATACCAGAAAGGAAAATATCCGTAACAGAGGAACAGATGACTTTTGATGACCGGATATTCTTCTTCTGTAGGTATTCCGTCGGCATTCACCCTCAACGCCGGCTGATTTTGCATGATGAAATTCATGCTTCTGCCGGAAAGAAAATAGGTGGTTCTTTGCCCTTTTGCAGAGAACAGGATGTCCTTGGTATTGAGGGTCTCTCTCAGTATGTCCGGGCTGGTGTTTGAGTACAGCCACTGAAGGCTTGATGCAAATTGTTGCTGCTGTTCCATGCTCAGATCCTGTTTGTTCTCAAGGGTTACCAGATAGTAGAAGTCGCTCGGAATATTGACTTTGAATTCACTCCAGATGCAGGGTACTTCATGTCTGAAGGCCCAGTCGTCCGGTTTGACAAAGTCCAGAGAAACCAGCGTGTAACGGAATTCAAGGATGGATCCTACTTTGGCC
>JAQVSH010000018.1 GCA_028700615.1 Bacteroidales bacterium | reverse complement strand
AAAGATAGGGGCTGATCTGGTCACCTATGGAAAAGTCATCGGAGGAGGACTGCCGGTGGGCGCTTTTGGTGGAAGAAAGGAAATTATGCAACATATCTCTCCTGTAGGCAATGTATATCAGGCAGGCACCTTGAGCGGAAATCCGGTAACCGTTATGGCCGGATACACCACACTGAATATTCTCAAAAACAATCCGGAGATTTATCAAAATCTGGAAAACATTGGGAATCAGCTATCCGAAGGAATCCACCAGGCATTGAACGCAAAAGGAATCCCACATACCCTGAATCACATCGGAAGTATGCTCAGTCTCTTTTTTGGAAACTTAAAACTTAAAGATTTTGAAACGGCTTCTCTATGTGATGTCGCCTTATTCAACCGATTTTTTCATCACATGTTAAAACAGGGATTTTATCTTCCTCCCTCTGCTTTTGAAACATGGTTTTTGAATGCGGCGATCTCACAGGAGGATATTGAGAAAACGATCCATGCGGTAAATAATTTCTAAAGGAAAATACTCCATAACAGACTCCGAGGATCGTATTAAAAATGATATAAAATGAAAATAATGAAATTATGGATGATGGCCATTGGGGTCATAGGTTTGGCGATAACTGGCTGCAGCGAAGAGGATGATCAGTCAACCCGTGTAAAATTCTATCTTACAGATGCTCCGGCTCCACAATCATACAAAGCCGTAAAAATTGATTTACAGGAAATTAAATATTCTTTGGATGGAGAAAGCTGGAAAAATCTTTCGATTACCCCGGGAATTGTCAATCTGATGGATTTTACCAATGGTCAGGATACGTTGTTATCGGATATCGTCCTTTACGAAGGAGAATATATTTCGCAAATCCGTTTAGTACTCGGAGATAATAATTCAGTGGAATTCTCTGACGGAAATATATATTCATTTTCTGCACCGAGCGCCCAGACTTCCGGATTGAAATTCAATGTTCAGGAAAACATTACTACCAGCAGCAGTTATGCCATCAGAATTGACTTTGATGCATCCCGATCCATTGTGAAACAAGGAAACGGGAACTACTTTCTCAAGCCGGTGATCAGGGCCTATCTGAAAGAAAACACCTCTGCCGTCTTCGGATATATTTCACCTTCGGATATTCCTTTCGAAGTGTTTACCATCATGGATACCGACACGCTAAGGACGATTTCTGATCCCCTGCAAAACAATTATTTCATGCTGCACGGACTCACAACAGGAACCTATGATATTCAAATAAGGTTGCCTGAAACCAAAATTGCATTGGATACATTGCAGACAGAAGTGTTCGGTGGTACTGATAAAGATTTGGGAACCGTGATGATCTCAGCAAAAGCCCTTACGGGAGCGCCCTCTGTATTGTCCAGTTTTACAGGCATTCCATAAAACATAAAAACATCGTCGGGCAGTTTCTCCAGTTGGGTCAGGTTTTCATAGATCAATATTTCTTGTTCCATCAGGATATGATGATTGGGATACTCCTCTGAGTCCGTCAAATCGGGAGAAATAGTGTCAAATCCAACCCCTTTCAGAGGGTGTTGAGCCAACCACCGGGCTGCTTCCGGAGTGAGAACAGGAAAGCTTTCAAAATACGCGGGAGTTCCCCATTTTTTCTGCCAACCGGTATAAAACAAGATAAACTCTGTTTTTGAAATCAACATCTCAAATTTTTCAAGATGTTCTTTGTCTATTTCTTTTAAATGATGACAGGGAATTACCCCGGCTTTTCCTGCAAATTGATCTATAGGGAACTGATCCAGGGTCTTTCCGGTTTTGAGCAGGTGGCCCGGGGCATCCACATGAGTTCCTGTATGAGTGGTCATGGCCATACGATGCTCCATAAATCCGAACTCCTCAATCGTAAAGACCTTCTCCAATATAACATCCGGAGTCCCCGGATAAAGGGTCATCCCTTCATGAATGGAATGAGTTAGATCAATCATCATTTTCTGGCAAAGTGGACGTTCATCTGTTCCCAACGGTTAAACTGTTTCTGAAGCCGGCTATGATAGGAATCCCAATTCCGGTTTTCCGTGGAAGACCAAAGAATTTCAGCCAAAGCATTGGCGCGCGGATATGCCATGTATTCAACCCGCTCCGGATTGATCATATATTCCGTCCAGACATTCCCCTGCGCTCCGAGAATATGTCCGGAATAAGCGGAATCCAGATTCTTTGGAATCGGCTCGTAAGAATAAATTTTTTCTAATGAAAGCATCCCGCCGATCGTCAGAGGTTCGGTGGCAGGGTCACCCTGATACTTGTCAAGATAGCAATATTCACCGGGCGTCATGATGGCATCATGGCCTGATTGTGCTGCAGCAATACCCCCTTCCTCCCCTCTCCAGGACATCACGGTGGCATTGGGAGCAAGCCCTCCTTCAAGAATTTCATCCCAACCAATGATCCTGCGGCCTTTACTATTGAGAAACTTCTCAATACGCTGAACAAAGTAGCTCTGCAGTTCCATTTCATCTTTCAATCCCATGGTTTTCATCCTGGCCTGACAGCGCGGACACCTCTCCCAACGGACCTTCGGGCATTCGTCTCCTCCGATATGAATATATTCACCGGGAAACAACGCCATGACTTCGGTCAGCACATCTTCAAAAAATGTAAAAGTCTCCTCTTTCCCTGCACAAAAAACGTCCTCAAAAATGCCAAACGTGGGACATACTTCATAAGGCCCCCCTGTACATCCCAATTCGGGATAAGATGCCAATGCAGCCAAGGCATGTCCGGGCATTTCAATTTCAGGAATAATCGTCACAAAACGGGCCTTTGCATAAGCAACCATTTCTTTGATTTCTTCCTGAGTATAGAACCCTCCGTGAGGAATGCCATCATATTCTTTGGACCTGCCTGCATGCCCCACAACGGTTTCCTTCCTTTGAGAACCCACTTCGGTAAGACGGGGATATTTTTTGATTTCTATTCTCCAGCCCTGATCATCTGTGAGATGCCAGTGAAACACATTCATTTTTTGCATGGACATCAAATCAATATACTTCTTCACAAAATCCAACGGCATAAAGTGACGGCAGACATCGAGATGAAGCCCTCTGTAGCCGAAGCGCGGAACATCGGTAATGGTCACGGCAGGAACCGACCACTGAATAGTATCGGATATACTCCCGCCATAGATTTCAGCCGGCAAAAGTTGAAAAAGGGTCTGCATGGCATAAAATAATCCACGGGTGGTATTGGCCTCCATCAATATTTTTTTTGAAGAAGCGCTAAAACGATAACCCTCGTTACCCAGCAAAGAATCGGAAACAATGACCCATGAAATGGTTTGCGATCTTTTTGAAAGGCCAGTCTCGGGAATGAGGTGTAAGCCGGAAACCTGATTTATCCTCCCGGCAAAAAACTCAACAAGGGGTGTCAATGAGTCATCAGCCATCAACAGACGGGTTTTGGAAGATATAATAAACTTTCCATCAGCCATTTCCATTTTTAAAGGTTGGGGAATGATCCCATAAGATTCCGGAGGATTCGGCAAGTCTTTTTGACAGGCAATTAAACTGAAAAGGCAGAAAATAGCTCCTATAAGAAAATGTAATGGCTTCATTTTCAAATTATTTATATTTTTATTATTGTAAATATACGTAAAGATTGTATAAATTTGCTTCTTAAAAAACGTATAAATTCGGATAAATCCGGGTTGTACATTAATCATAACCCACTGATGGCAGAGAAGTACTCACAAAATCAGGTTATTGATAAGAGATACCGGCTAACAGACTTGTTGGATTGGAACAAATGGTCAGAGGTCTGGAAAGCGATTGATCTTGAAGACAATGACCGCCTGGTGGTGTTGAAAATTTTCAGTCCTGGAAAAGCATGGAATGAAAAGGATCTCTTAGCATTTTTTGAGCTTTTGAAATCTTTTGCCCTGACTGAAGGAGAACATTTGGTTCCTTTCCGTTATTTTGAATGGGAACATCGTCCGGTAAAGGTGATGCCTTTTTATGCAGGCGGTTCTCTGAAAGACAAACCCGGGAATGTCAGTATTTCAGAAGCTTCCCTATTCCTGCACGATGGAGCCTCTGCCCTGAGCGAACTGCAGGCCGGAGAGGGATTATTTCATTATGATCTGAAGCCGGATTGTTTTCTTATAGATGCTCAGGGACATTATTTTTTGAAGGACTACGAGTTCACTCCCAAAATACAGAAACTTCTTGCAACACAATCAGGACAACCGAATATGCCTTTGGGAACATCGGCATATAAAGCTCCTGAACAGTTCAGCAGATCTTTCACACAATCAAAATATGTGCTTCAGGGCAACATGTTTAGCCTGGGGGCTCTCCTGTATCAGTTGATTACGGGAGAATTGCCTTTTGGCGAACTGGGAGGAGTCGCCCTGAGTACTTCTTCTTCGTCCATTCCGGTGCTTCCCGGTAAATGGTCGCTTTTTCAGCCTGTTTTGGAAAAAATGCTTGAAAGAGATCCAAAACTCAGACCGGATGCCAAAGAACTGGCGGACATGGCAAGTTCTCTTCCAAAATCTTCGACAAAGAAAATTCGGATAAACCGTATCAAAATTAATCCTAAAATCACACTGACGCTGGCGGGGATTATCCTCGCGGGAATTGCTATGTTTTTTACGATCTCTTACTGGCAAAAGTATCAGACCGAAAAAGAACACAGCGAAAATACCCCCCGGGTTTCGGCTACTGAAACCCTTCCTGCAGCTCCTGCTTCCCATCCCGAAACCACCCCGGATACTACACATTCGCTGCCCGCAGATACTATTTCTGAGCCGGATTATACAGCTCCGGCAGGCGCTGTTCCAATGGAGTGGGTACGTGTCGAAGGAGGCAATTTTTTAATGGGTAATTCTGACAATTCAGACACGCAGCATCCCCAGATCAAAATGTCCGTGAAAGGATTTTCCATAGGGAAATATGAGGTTACGGTTGCCCAGTACAGGGCATTTTGTGTGGCCACCGATCGAAAAATGCCTTTTGAGCCCCCTTGGGGCTGGCAGGACAATCAACCGGTTGTGAGAGTCACCTGGCTTGATGCCTATGCTTTTGCGGATTGGATGGGTGGACGCCTGCCCACAGAAGCCGAATGGGAATACGCGGCAAAAGGAGGTTTAAAGAGCAAGGGATATATATACAGCGGCAGCAATCAGGTCGATGAAGTGGCCTGGTACCCGCAGAATGCCGGTGCCCGACCCCATGAGGTCGGCACAAAAAAGCCCAATGAACTGGGCATATATGATATGAGCGGGAATGTATGGGAATGGTGTGCCGACTGGTACGCAGAAGACCCTTACGGTTCAGGACCTTCGCTCGGGAAGACCCGCTCTCTGCGAGGCGGAAGTTTTTACTTTGACAACACCTTCAGCCGGATCTTTCACCGCCACCACAGTAACCCTGACCTGGTAAGCCAGAACATCGGATTCCGGATTGTCCGGTAAATTAAAAAAACTCCAGTCACACTAAAAAACGCATCGGATCAACCGGAGAGATCATTTACGCTTCGGTTCATCCGAAGAGATCAGGCACGGATTTACGCTTCGGTTCATCCGAAGAGATCAGGCACGGATTTACGCTTCGGGGCGGCTCAACTCGCTCCGTTCGCAGAAAACGAGAAACTCCTCTTTTTAGTCAGTGCTACGCACTGCCTAACATCGTCGAACAGCTCTCGTTTTCTATGCTCAGGAGCTTCGTTTCGCTGTTTCGCCCCTTGCGAACAAATCCTTCTGCCTGATCCCTCCGGATACCAAACACTGTGCATCACGCCATGCCTGCACCAACACTGGATCTCCATGCCTGACATTGAAACTGTGCATAGCAACGTGACATCGACGACTGTGCCTCGGTTCTGTCCAATGGATTGATTATCAGACATAGTGTTTCTTTTAACGATTTGGATTAAAAAAAACCTATGCTGAATATCAGATCAATAGACAGAACCGAGGCACAGTCGTCGCTGCTGAGACAGAACCGAGGCACAGTGGTTTTTACAGTGCATTTCAGAAACAAAACACTGTTTTTTTTGGTAGTTTTAAATACAATGCTATATTTGTGCAAAATAGAAATGATATTTATGATATGCCCGAATTAATTGAAAGAAATATAGAAGAGTTTGTAAATGAGAATTTACGAGTATTTCCTGCGGTTGCCATTTTAGGTCCAAGGCAATGCGGAAAGTTCACTTTGGTGAAAATGCTCTATCAAAATTCGGATGCCTGGCTGTATTTAGACCTTCAGAATTTGGATGACTTGAATAAGTTGAGAGAACCCATGTTATTCTTTCAAGCCAATCAGGATGCGACGATTTGTTTGGACGAAATTCAGTTAGTTCCAGAACTTTTTTCTGTATTACGAAGTGAAATAGACCAGAACCGTCGTCCGGGACGATTCATTTTACTTGGGTCTGCTTCACAAGACCTCATACAGAAAACATCAGAATCGTTAGCCGGAAGAGTTGGACTTATTGAACTCACTCCGTTTACGATTGAAGAGGTTGAACGGAATGTAAATTTTGAATTGAATAAGTTCTGGATTCGCGGTGGATATCCTGATAGTTATCTTGCCTCATCAGACCAGGGGAGTGTTCTTTGGAGAGAGAACTTCCTTAGAACATATGTAGAACGGGACATTCCGCAACTCGGATTTCAAATTCCCGCATTGCAACTTCGCCGCCTGCTGACTATGTGCGCACACAATCAAGGGCAACTTTTTAATTCGTCCAGATTGGGAGAATCGCTGGGAGTGACCTATCAAACCATTCGACGGTATATCGATCTGATGGAGCAAACCTTTATTCTCCGTTCATTACCCCCGTTTGAAAAGAATATTAAAAAACGTTTGGTTAAATCGCCCAAAATTTATGTGAGAGATAGCGGGCTATTACATCGACTGCTACAAGTGGATGATTTTAATTCCCTAATGGGCAACCCTGTTTTTGGAGCCTCTTGGGAAGGTTTTGTAATAGAAAATATCATCGCTTCATTGAGAGATTGCAAATTTTCTTTTTATCGCAGTGCTACAGGTGACGAGTTAGACTTGCTTATTGAAAAGGGTAATCGAACAATAGCCGTGGAATGCAAGGCCTCATCAGCCCCACAGGTGACGAAAGGCTTTTGGCGTGCAATAGAAACCACAAAACCGGATAAAACCTATATTGTTGCCCCCGTGTCAGCATCTTATTCATTTAAAAATGATGTGGAAATTTGTGGATTAAGTGATTTTCTGAAAAAAGTCGAACTTTAAAAAACATATATTGTGCCTGGACCTTGTCTATGCATCTTCAGCATATGTTCCTTTAGAACCTCTTTGTCAAAAAAACACTTTGTCTGATAATCAAGCTATTGAACAGGACCCAAGCACAATGTTTTTTTGTTTTTATAAAAGAATATGCTACTTTTACTCAAAAGTAACACTTGATGAAGAATATATCCTGTTTTACTGCAATCCTTTTATTTTTCATATTTGGCTGCTCTTCGCCACACAACAGATCTCCCTGGGATATACATGATTTTAAATCCGTTAGTGGGGAGGTTTTCCTCCCGGATCTGTTTTTGGGTGTTCCTTACGGATTGTTGATTGCAGATCATAAGTTATTTGTTCTGGACAGATATGACGGGAAAGAATGTACCGTGATAGATCTCAATAGTAATTCTCAAATTTCCAGAGTTTTTCCCATCGGAGATGGCCCGGAAGAAGTACATCCTCCGTTATTTCTCTCATATGATTACCCAAAAAATCAGCTTGAGTTGTATGAAAGATCGGGCAGCAGACTGTCTCATGCTTCTATTAACCCTCCGGATAGCGGATTGATCTCTATACATGACAGAACCAGTTTCAAAGGTTTTTTTTCAAGAGTTTTCATGCTAAACCCAAACGTATATGTTGGTTCGGGGGTATTTGACAATGGGCCGCTATGTCTTTTCAATCAGGAGGGAATCCATCTCAGAGAATTTGGCGAGTATCCGATGAAAGAAAAAGTTCAGATTAAAAGAAGTATGCTCCTTTCTGCACAAGGAGAATTGATGATTAACCCAAACCGAGATCGTGTTGTGCTTGCCGGATTATATTCCGATCAACTCTTATTTTACAAAATAAATGATACCATCCCTGTGAAAGTAAAAGAATATTTTTCTTTTGAAGCCGAGTTAAATTTCTTTGAAAATGAAAATTCAGACCACATTGAGCAGAATGAAAAAACCTTTATCTATTATCTGAACGCCTACCCGACAGAATCACAGGTATATCTGTTATATTGGGGAGCAAAACATAAAGATGCGAAAGAGATGAAACTCTCTGAGTGTTATCTTTTGTCTTTTGATTGGAATGGAATTTTCAAAAAGGGATATATTATCCCTTCTCTTTTGGTTAACATAGCGATAGATGAACAGAACAATGTTTTATACGGAATTACTTCCTCTTTTTTTGGGGATCGGAAATTAATGCGTTTTGAATTATAAGATAACTTTTCTTGGCATACCTTTTTTCCGTAATAAAAACTAACATATTAATTTCAAACTACTTACTAAAAAAACTATCATGAATTCTCTTAAATCCGGGTACAACGCTCTTTTATTGAAAGCTTCAACCATTCTATCGGTTCTGATACTCTTAGTTATGACCTGCTCATGTGGTAATGGGCCCACAAAGAATGCTGTTTCTCAGGGAAATGAGACTGGAGAAAAGGCTGTCCAGCAAACAGATTCCGTAAATGATCAGCCAAAAATCCAGAATGATCCCATATATGTTATTGACGGAAAAATTGTGAATCAAGAAACCTTTAAAAAAATCGATCCGAAGGACATTTCAAGCATATCCGTACTCTCGAATGAAGACGCCGAGAAAAAATATGGCAAAGAAGGAAAAAACGGAGTTGTTGAAATCATTCTAAACAAGAAATAAATAGTACAACCTTCAGTCACAGTAAAAAAAACCAACACTGTTAGAAATGGCGGTATCAAAGAATGGACATAAAAAAGCCGCCTCGTTACCGGGGCGGCTTTCTCATATATTAATACCGTAAATTATTTAACGGTAGCCATGTGTGCGATCAAATCAAGCACTTTGTTGGAATAACCCCATTCGTTATCATACCAGGAAACAACTTTAACAAAAGTATCGGTTAAAGCGATACCTGCTTTGGCATCAAAGATAGAAGTACGGGCATCTCCCAGGAAATCAGAAGAAACCACAGCATCTTCGGTGTAACCAAGAATGCCTTTCAATTCACCTTCGGAAGCAGCTTTCATGGCAGCGCAGATTTCGCTGTATGTGGCAGGCTTAGCAAGGTTAACGGTCAAGTCAACAACAGAAACGTCCAAAGTAGGAACGCGCATTGACATACCGGTTAATTTACCGTTCAATACAGGGATCACTTTTCCTACAGCTTTAGCAGCACCGGTAGAAGAAGGAATAATATTACCGGAAGCAGCGCGGCCTCCTCTCCAGTCTTTGGCTGAAGGTCCGTCAACGGTTTTTTGAGTAGCGGTAGTAGAGTGAACGGTAGTCATTAAACCATCCGTAATGCCGAATTTGTCATTCAATACTTTAGCAATAGGAGCTAAACAGTTGGTAGTACATGATGCATTCGAAACAATAGTTTGTCCTTTGTACGTATCAGTGTTTACACCACAAACAAACATAGGGGTATCATCTTTCGAAGGAGCTGACATAACAACCCGTTTTGCACCTGCATCAATGTGAGCCTGAGCTTTTTCTTTCGTCAGAAACAAACCGGTAGATTCTACAACATATTCAGCGCCTACTTCACCCCATTTCAGGTCGGCAGGATTTTTTTCAGCAGTAACCCGGATTGCATGTCCGTTAACCACCAATTTTCCGTCTTTGATATCAATGGTTCCTGTGAACTGTCCGTGCACCGTATCATAACGAAGCATGTAAGCCATGTAATCCACATCGATCAAGTCATTAATTCCCACAATTTCAATATCATTTCTGCCCATAGCAGCGCGGAAAACAAGACGTCCAATACGTCCGAATCCGTTGATACCCACTTTAATTTTCGACATAATAGTTTATTTATTCAGGGTTTAAAAATAATTACTTACTTTAAGATATTCGAGCCGCAAATTTAATAAATCATATAGTAAACTCCGACTTATTCAAAAGAAAAATAACAAAAACTGGATTAAATCATGATTTTTATATCTTTAACAGTTTAGAAAGAAAAATGTTCTAAAAAAGATGCTGCTTTAATTTTTTTTGTATTTAACTTTCATTCACCCAAAGAAAACCCATGATCCGGTTTTCTACGTTCTTTCATTATTTCTGGGCATCCTATTGTCACCAATATATCTCCGGGCGTATTAAGTTCTTTTTCTATATGAAAACCTGCTAAACCATCTAACTATGGAGGTAATTAATTGTACTACAGCGATCTACGTAAAGGACATTGAGGTATCAAAAAACTTTTATTCCAACATTATGAACCTTGCCGTAGATCAGGATCTCGACAAATATGTGCTGTATAAAGTTGGATTTGCCATTTGGCAGCTCGAAGAAAGCCATATGGTAGCTCAGAAAATCGGTCTGAGTCATACTGAAGATCAGTCCGTTCAAAGATTTGAATTGTTTTTTGAAACCTGGAATCTAATGGAAGTCTATGGCAGACTGAAAGGAAAGAATGTAGAATTTCTGCACGGCATCCATGAAGAAACCTGGGGGCAGCTTACCATTCGGTTTTATGATCCGGACCATCATTTGATTGAAGTGGGTGAGTTTCAGGAACAGTTTGTTAACCGAATGTATAAAGAAGGGAAGACTGCCGAAGAAATTATGGCAAAAACCCATATGTCTTACGAAAAGCTGAAGACCCTCATCCTTGGTCTGAAATAAGAGGAAGGACGTTTACAAACAACTAAAAACCACATTGTAAATTACCCTGATCAGAAATAATCCATGGTAATAACAATGTGGTTTTGACTGACTCTATGGTCAGTGCCCCTGTTCTCAGTGCTCTATTTGAAATAACGTTCTGCAAAATCCAGAAAGAACGGCCAGTTCGGACCCGGAGTATGGCCTTCGTTGTGCTGACGAAAAGCGATGTCCCCATCCATCAGGCCTTTTTCAATTCCGGGATACTGATCCGTACCCATATCTTTTTTACCCAACAGGGTGTATACAGGAGCTGCCGCAGCTGCGGCCATAAACATTCCCCTGGAATCAACCCATTCATCTCCTTTGTTCCCACCACTGATAAAAACAGGTCTGGGAGCGCACATCGCGATTAATTCATGAGAATCTACAGGAAGATCATTCCATGTCAGAGGCCCCCCGTATTTCATAAAAGTTCCCGACATCCAGTGATATTCTTCAGTACTGGTGAGATTCTCAATAATTTCTCCCCAGTCACGACGATACAGGGAGGCGCCTCCTTCTCCGGAGGAACTTACAAACGCAATGGCCAGACGGGGTTCGTAGGCCATCGTAATCAATGTGGCTTTACCGTAGCGGGAATGACCTTCCAAAGCGATTTTTTTGGCATTCACATCCCTGTCGGTTTCCAAATAATCAATAGCTCTTGAAGCACCCCAGGCCCAGGCACGTAATGAACCCCAATCTTCAGGTTTACGATACTGCCCTTTATTCATCAGGCCAATGATTCCATTGGTTAATCCGGCTCCGTTATCCGCCTGAATACTGGCCGGGCTGATGGTGGCGTAACCCCATCCCTTGTCCACTGCCATTTCCTGCCATGTTTTCATAGCAGCCTGCCCCTGCCGGTTGGCAACAGCCGGTCTGGCGGAGGCTGCGCCCGCGGGCGCAATAAACCCGAATTCCATCACAATGGGAACAGGGCCTGCAGCTTCGGCAGGAGTGGAAACATTCAGTAAAATATTGACGGAAATCTGAGGATAAGAAGAGTTATCAACCTGTCCCTCAAGTTCTTTTGTGATCATTTTCTTTCCGCCAACTGTTTGCTCAGAAGTACCTTTAAGCACCCATTTTACCTTCGGCATATTTTTAGGAACCCTTCCGTAAACTTCACGATCAAAATCTTCCACAATTTCGGGCCTGCGTTTCTCCCACCACATCTGGGCCGTAGTGACTTTTTCTCCGTTTTTGAGGGTTAACACCTCCGGCAGATTGGGATATGGATTTGCCTTGGATTCGTCATAATTGGCATATCTGGGATGGGTAGGATCCATACCGTTCCTTCCCGGACGAAGGGAAGTAATATTCAATGCCTCCATCATTTTCTGATGATCTGCATTGGTTAGTTTTGCCAGACTATCCCGCGTTGCCTGAGAAGGCATCGTAAACTGGGCTGTAGCAGGAGAAGCCATTCCCGCCGCCAGACATAATCCCATAAACCCTTTGATCAAACTTTCTATTTTCATTGCTACCAGAATAAAAACGGATGGTTTTACTCAATTATCAATTCAAAAGTAAAAAAAATTTATTTCTTTTGCAACCGATTGCAGAAAGTTTAATTTTGCAATAAGAAAAAAACAATGAAAACAGAAAAGGACGTTACTATTTATGACATTGCAAATGCTCTGGGTATTTCAGCCTCAACCGTTTCCAGAGGATTAAAGGGTCATCCCTATGTCAAAAACGAACTGAAAAAGCAGATTTTTCAGAAAGCCAGAGAAATGGGCTACCAGCAAAATAAGTTTGCAAGCAATCTGAGACAAAAATATACTTCCACGCTGGGAGTCATTGTTCCCCGTCTGGATTCGTATTTTATGTCCACCGTGATCTCCGGCATGGAGAACGTAGCCAATCAGGCCGGTTACAACCTGATAATCAGCCAATCTCTTGAATCCGCAAAAAAAGAAGCCGCGGGAATATTCACCCTGTTCAACACCCGTGTGGATGGATTGCTTGTGTCATTATCTTCCGGAACGGAGGACCTGACTCATTTTGATCCATTTTTTAAAAAAGGAATTCCCGTAATCTTTTTTGACCGCATATTTGAACATTCTCAGTGTGTCAGTGTCATTATCAATAATTACAAAGCCGGATACGAAGCAACTTCCCACCTGATCAGTCAGGGCTATAAAAATATTGTACACATCGGGGGAAGCCTTCTCCGGAATGTCTATTCCGACCGGTATTACGGATACCGGCAGGCTATGGAAGACAACAGACTCCCGGTGGGTGAAAATTCACACATCATCACGGATCTGAGTTTTACCGGAGGTGTTCAGGCGGCTGCAACCCTTCTGCAACAAAGCCCTCTTCCGGATGCTGTTTTTGCAGCCAATGACAGTTCTGCCATTGCTGTGATGAGCGAATTCAGAAAAGCCGGGATACGCATTCCTCAGGATGTCGGCATTGTGGGCTTTAATGATGACCCGGTATCCAGAGTCATTGAACCGGGCCTGACCACCATCCACTATCCGGGAAAAGAAATGGGAGAAATTTCGGCGTCCACCCTGATTAAAATGATTAAAGGAGAGCAACAGGATGTACTCAATACCATTGTTCTTTCCCATTCATTGATTATTCGTCAATCCTCCGTTAAAACCCGGAGTAATATATAAGTCACATCTGATCATTGAAACAATAAAATACAAACAGATGAAGTCAATAGTGAAGATTCTCGTAAGCTTTTTTGTTCTTTTATGGACTGTTTCTGTGAAGGCAGAAGATGGATCCCGTTTATGGCTGCGATATGAAACCGTTTCTGATCCGGAGCTTCTGAAAACATACCGGACACAGATTTCCGGATGGAGGATCGAAGGAAATTCTCCCACGATGCAGATTGCCGCTAAAGAGTTGAAACAGGGATTGGAAGGACTTTTGGCTTCTCCTGTAACATCAGTCAGTGACATAAAAACCGGGATGATTATCGCCGGGACGCCTGAATCTTCTTCCCTGATCCGTTCGGCAAATCTTCAGGAAAAATTAAAAGGCCTTGGTAATGAAGGATATATTTTACTGAGTACAAAAATTCAGGGCAAGGAAGTCTTTGTGATTACTGCCAACAAGGATACCGGGGTATTATATGGCGTTTTTCATTTTTTACGGTTGATCCAAACACAAAAATCTATCAACAAACTTGATATAATCAATGTTCCCAAAACCACCCTAAGGATACTGGACCACTGGGATAACCTTGACCGTACGGTGGAACGGGGTTATGCCGGTTTTTCCCTCTGGGATTGGCAGAGACTTCCTGAATATATTTCTCCTGTATATAAAGAATACGCCAGAGCCAATGCTTCTATCGGAATCAACGGCACCGTCCTGACCAATGTCAATGCCAATGCCCTGATCCTGAACCCTGATTATTTGATCAAAGTGGCAGCCCTGGCCAATGTATTCAGGCCTTACGGCATCCGGGTGTACCTCACCGCAAGATTTAGTGCTCCCATTGAACTCGGGAAACTAAAAACCGCTGATCCTTTGGATCCGGAAGTCATTGCCTGGTGGAAGAAAAAAACAGAAGAAATCTATCGGTATATTCCTGATTTTGGAGGATTTCTTGTAAAGGCCAATTCGGAAGGCCAGCCAGGCCCGCAAAATTATGGTCGTTCCCATGCTGACGGAGCCAATATGCTGGCAGATGCAGTAAAACCTTTTGGAGGAATTGTCATGTGGAGAGCTTTCGTATATGACAACAATGTTCCTGATGACAGAGCCAAACAGGCCTACAACGAATTTGTCCCCCTCGATGGAAAATTCAGAGATAACGTATTGATACAGGTAAAAAACGGGCCCATTGATTTTCAACCCCGCGAACCTTTCCATCCCCTGTTTGGAGCGATGCCTAAAACTCCGCTCATGATGGAATTTCAAATTACCCAGGAATACCTCGGTTTTGCCACTCATCTTGTCTATCTGGCTCCCTTGTATCAGGAATGTCTGGAATCCGATACCTGGGTCAATGGGAAAGGCTCAACCGTGGCCAAAGTGATTGACGGAAGTCTTGAAAACCATACAATCTCCGGTCTTGCCGGAGTTACCAACATTGGAAACGACAGAAACTGGACCGGCCACCCCTTTGCACAGGCCAACTGGTATGCATTCGGCCGTCTGGCCTGGGATCCGTTCCTCGGTTCTGACAAGATTGCTGACGACTGGATTCGGATGACTTTCTCCAATCAAAAAGAGTTTGTAGACCCTATCCGCGATATGATGCTCAATTCCCGGGAAACAACGGTTCAATACATGACCCCTCTGGGATTGCATCATATTATGGGCAACGGGCACCATTACGGTCCGGGACCCTGGGTGGATATGGGCAGGGCAGACTGGACTTCTGTCTATTATCATAAAGCGGACTCTCTCGGGATTGGCTTTGAAAGGACTGCCGCCGGAAGCGGAGCCACAGGTCAGTATGCCGCCCCTGTGGACAAATTCTACAGTGATCTTTCCACTTGTCCCGAAAATCTTCTATTGTGGTTTCACCACCTCCCCTGGGATTACCGCATGAAATCCGGAAAAATCCTGTGGGATGAGCTCTGTTTTCAGTACACAGCCGGTGTAAATTCAGTCATCCGGATGCAGGAAGAATGGGCAAAAAAACAAGGCATGATTGATGAGGACAGGTTTGAAGAGGTGAAGTCCTTGCTGTCCATTCAGGCAAAAGAAGCCAAATGGTGGAGAGATGCCTGCATTGCCTATTTTCAGCAATTCTCAAAGAGACCGGTTCCGGAAGGTCTTGAAAAACCTGAACACTCTTTGGATTATTATAAAAATCAGCGTTTTTATTATGTCCCCGGAAACTAAAAGGAACCCGGGAAAGGATACGCGAAGTGCTCACACTACCGGGATTCAATATACGGGGGGGGGGATAAATGAGAGTCGTCAACTATAAAAAGATAAATTGTCACAAATGAATCATCAGGAAATGAAAACAGCAGTGATTACCGGAGGTGCCTCCGGAATCGGATTGGCGATTGCTGAAAAATTTGTCAAAGAACAGATCCGGTGCATCCTCATTGGCCGGGATCAGGATAAACTGCAAAAAGCATCTGATCTTTTGGGCCCTTTAGCTTTCGGAGTGAGTTTTGATCTTACCAATCTGAGCGGTCTG
>JAQVSH010000224.1 GCA_028700615.1 Bacteroidales bacterium | reverse complement strand
TGAAAATCCGGGAGACAAACTGAGCGCTTCTGTTTTCTTTTGTACTTCCTGATAGGTGGCCGGATCCTGAGCCAGCGGCTTGTCCGATTTAATGGCCGGAATCAGGTAATCGTGCATCAGGTTGAGCTGTTTTTGCGTATTGCTGACACTGGCTGTAAAAACGACCAGTGCATCTTTATCGGGAATAAGTACAGAAAACTGACCTCCCATGCCGTCAACACGAACGGTATTGTTTCTTCCGAGCCACATCTGATAGGCATAACCCTGTGCCCACTCATTTTTAATCCGGATACTATCTTCTTCAATATCAGAATTTTTTATTTTGAAAGACGTGGCTTCCTTCACCCACGCTTTAGGAAGCAATTGCTGACCATTCCATACCCCTTCCTGCAAAAGTAACAAACCTATTTTCGCAAGATCTTCAGTATGTATCCTCAAACCTATCATTCCCAAAGTAATGCCCTGTGGGTTCTGATCCCAGTCAATCCCGCGAATGCCAAGCGGTTTATAAAGCCTGGGCATCAAATAATCAAAAACCCTTTCTCCGGTGGCCTGCTGAACAATGGCAGAGAGCATAAAGGTTGCCATATTATTGTACATAAAACGGGTACCCGGTTTATGCACAGGATTGGTTTTCAAAAACCCGGTAATCCAATCTCCGCTCATTCCCATTGAACTGGGCTCAGGATCCTGTCCGACAGACATCGTCAGCAGATTCTGCACCGTCAGGTCTTTTATATAATCACTGATGGTATCGGGCAAAGAATATGGGAAAAAGGAGATTACTTTATCGGTCACTTTTAATTTATTCTCTGCTACGGCAAATCCGACTGCTGTCGCCGTAAAAGTCTTACTGGCTGAATACATGAGGTGCTTATAATCCGGACCATAAGGATCCCACCATCCTTCGGCTATCACCTTCCCATGCCTTATAAACATAAAACTATGCAATTCCAGACCGCTGGTATCTGCCGCATTCAAAAAATCCACAATACCGGCAGAAGAAACCCCTTCTAATTCGGGAATGCTTCTGGGCAATTTAGAAGTTACCTGGCCTGACATCTCTGCAGAGACTCCGGCATACAGCATGCAAACAAAAAGTACTTTATAAAAAATTTTCATAATCAGTGAGTTTTTTATTCTTGTTTGTGTTGATAGAACATTCCCGTTACATAATCATTAAAGCATAAAATTAGTACATAGACAAGTGAGAGATTTCTGATTTTAAGTACATGATTTCAAGTTTTAGATACATTTGACCCCTCTGATTTATCCTGAAAATACAAATTTTTGAAACAAATCCATTTGGTTATGAAGATTGGTGCCGGTGCGTCGCTCGTAAAGGCGCTCGTCATCCGAATCAATATTTTATCTTATATTTATAAACCAAACGTTCTTTTGATTGTTTTTAATATAATAATCATTAATGTATACTGCCATGAAGATTACTTCTGTTAAAGCAATAGAAATCCTCGATTCACGGGGAAATCCAACCGTTGAGGCCAGTGTGGTGCTCGATCGTAAAATTGAAGGGCGGGCCATGGTGCCCAGCGGAGCCTCAACCGGAGAACGTGAGGCTACCGAGTTAAGGGATGAAGATCCTCAGAGATTCGGAGGCAAAGGGGTTAGAAAGGCAGTAGAAAATGTGAATAGTCTGATTGCTGCTGAACTGACAGAAAAGAATTTTTCGGACCAGAACGCTTTGGATCAGTGCTTGATAGACCTTGACGGGACTTCCCGCAAGAATCGTTTGGGCGCCAATGCCATACTGGCGGTTTCTATGGCTTATGCCCGGGCTCTTGCTTTTTCCCGGAATCAGCCTCTCTACCGTTCTTTGGGAGGAGAGCATGCGAGTGTACTTCCGGTTCCCTGTATGAATATTCTCAACGGGGGGCGTCATGCTGATAATAATGTTGATTTTCAGGAATTTATGATTTCCCCCCACGGGGCGGATAACTTTTCCGAGTCATTAAGGATGGGGGCCGAGGTTTTTCATGTGCTTCAGTCTGTGTTAAAAAAGAAGGGATACAGTACCGGGGTAGGGGATGAGGGTGGCTTTGCCCCCGATCTTCAATCCAATGAAGAGGCGGTTGAACTTATTCTTGAGGCCGTTATCAAGGCCGGATATATCCCTGGAAAGCAAATCAGCATTTGTCTTGATCCTGCTTCCAGCGAACTGTGGGAGAATGGTTCCTACCGGTTTTTTAAGAGTACGGGGAAAATATTCTCCAGTGAACAGATGATTGCCCTTTGGGAAGACTGGGTGCGTCAATATCCGATTGTCTCTATTGAAGATGGTTTAGCCGAAAATGACTGGAAGGGATGGATTGAATTAACCCATCGTCTGGGGAAGAAAATAGAATTGGTCGGCGACGATCTTTTCTGTACGGATCCCAAAGTATTGGCCGAAGGCATCCGAAAACATGCGGCCAATGCGGTATTGATTAAATTGAATCAGATCGGAACGGTGAGTGAAACCCTGGAAACCATCCGCCTGGCCCAATCAAGCGGTTACAAGGCCTTTATTTCTCACCGCAGCGGAGAAACCTCCGATAGCTTTATTGCCGATCTTGCCGTGGGAATGAATGCCGGACTGATTAAAACCGGTAGTGCAAGCCGGGGCGAAAGAATTGAAAAATACAATCAATTATTGCGTATTGAACATGAATTGGGAAGCAAAGCCGTTTTTGCCGGATCCGGTGCTTTTAGAAGAACTCATAATGAATAAGAAATCAATATAAATCCTTTATAAAACTACTATTATGATGAATGCAAAAATTCAGGACGCGATTAACGCGCAAATTAATGCCGAATTATGGTCGGCTTATCTTTACCTGTCGATGTCAGCCGATTTTGCGGCCAAGGGATATCCCGGTTTTGCCAATTGGATGATGGTGCAGTTTAAAGAAGAACAGGATCATGCCATGAAATTTCTGAATTATATTATTCAAAGGAATGGTGTGGTGGAACTGAAACCTATTGATAAAGTTCAGAAGAGCTGGAAATCAGCACTGGATGCCTATAAAGACACCCTTGCTCATGAAAATGTAGTAACCGGTCTGATTAATAATTTATTCAAAATTGCCACAGAGGAAAATGATTTTGCTACCCAGAGTTTTCTGAAATGGTATATTGATGAACAGGTAGAAGAAGAAGAAAATGCACAAAACCTGATTGATGCGCTGACATTAATCGGGGACAACGGTTATGGGCTTTATATGCTGGATAAAGAACTGGCAGCCCGTGTGTACGTTCCTCTGGCAACTACATCTTCTACTGCTGCTGTATAAGGTTTTTTTGTAAGTATATACCAGCGCGGATTCAGACGGGAAAACCCGGAGGATCCGCGCTGGTTTTTCTCCGGAGATCAGCCGATGTATAGTCCTTCAATGCGCACCTTATAACTTCCGTCTTTTAATTTTGTCACCGCGTTGACCAGCCCGCTGTGACGCCACTGAAGCATACATCTGCGCGGAAGAAACCAATACCGTCTTCCTAATTTAATTTCTTCACGGGATTCTTTAATGATACCCTCATAAGCCTGTGACACATAAAAACCTATATCAATAAACCCTTCCGAACGGGGCCTGAGGGGACCGGTTACATTCCAGTATATAACTCCATTGCGGGCATCAACATCTGAAACTACCCCGCAATGAGTTACAGGACATCCGCAGGACATTCCCATGGGACGGCCGATCATGACATCCCCTTTTTTTACATTAAGATCTTTTACCAAAGCCGGATTGTAGGGCAAAATAGTTTCTTTGGGTCCGGGTTCTCCGTCAAATACATCCAGAATAAAGTCAAAATCCCGCTTTACACTGTCTTTCCATTCCAGCTTTTCTCCCAGATTTTCCGCCCCCTGACACTGTATACAACTGGAAAACGAAGGGGTTTTTGGAGTCGCAGGTTTTGCATGAATACATTGTTTGGCTTCTGCCTCCATCAACTCCACTGCGGTGGAAAAGTCGTCACAGGTTTTATAACCGCAGGCTCCGCAG
>JAQVSH010000223.1 GCA_028700615.1 Bacteroidales bacterium | reverse complement strand
AGATGAAGGGAAATCCTGGTTTGAATGCCAGGGTATTCCCGGAAATACAAAAGTAGTGGCCGATCACATCAATAATCAAAAATTTTACGCGCTCAACCTAAGGGAGGGCAAGATCTACGAGAGTACCGACGGAGGAAAAAGTTTTCAGCCAAAAGAGTTGAAACTGCCGCAGGCTGCTAATCCCGCAAGTACAGGATTTGGTCAGGGGAAACTCTATGTCACCCCGGAAAGAGAAGGAAATCTCTGGATAACTATAGCCGACGGGCTCTACAATGCCACTGACGGGGAAAATTTTGTTCGCCTTCCTCTGGTTGAAGCAGTACAGGGCTTTGGATTTGGCAAGGAAGCGCCGGGCTCTTCTTATCCTGCTTTGTATCTGGTCGGAGTAGTACAGGGAGTCAGGGGTTTTTACCGGCCGGACAACGGGGCAAAGACCTGGATCAGGATCAATGATAATGAACATGAATTTGGACAAATCATGCAAATCACCGGAGATCCTAAGAAATATGGACGAGTCTATATCGGCACCTTCGGAAGAGGAGCTTTATACGGAGACCCTGTTCAATAAAGAATAGCACATTCTCTGACTGTGCCTCGGTTCTGTCTAACAGTCTGATAATCAAATATGGCTTTAAATCCGGATTTTTGATTTCAGAAAACGCACCATTGATTATCAGTGGATTGGACAAGGTCGAGGCACAGTCAAAGCAATCGACTTGGACAGAGTCGAGGCACAGTGCTTGCCGGAAGGATCAGGCAAAAGGATTTGTTCGCAGAGGGTCGAAACAGCGAAACGAAGCTCCTGAGCTTAGAAAACGAGAGCTGTTCGACGATGTTAGGCAGTGCGTAGCACTGACTATAAAGAGGAGTGTTCTCGTTTTCTGCGAACGGAGCGAGTTGAGCCGACCCGATGCGTAAATCCGCTGCCTGATCCCTCCGGAAAACCAGCCTGTGCTCTAACTGGGCCTGGGTTTGGACAGAGTCCGGGATCAATTGGATCAATTGAGAAAGTAGGTGGAATAAAAAATAAATAGATCTTTGCCTGAAAAGCAAAAATCCCCGATCTTCAGAGAAAATCAGGGATTTACGTTATCTTAAAATTTTTGTGGTACCACTCGGAATCGAACCAAGGACACACGGATTTTCAGTCCGTTGCTCTACCTACTGAGCTATGGTACCAAAACACTCAAACGAGGATGCAAAAATAGGTAATTTTTGAAAATACGCAAATTATACCAACAAAATTAAATGATAAAGACCGGAAAGAACTCACGATAAAGTTTATTTGTACTTTTGCCGGCAGTACAAATTTTATTTATGGAATATCAGATACACACCCTGCGAAACGGAATGCGCATTGTTCATGCCGAAACCAACTCTCCTGTAGCACACTGTGCTGTCATGATAGAGGCCGGATCAAGGGACGAAGCCCCCGAAGAGTCGGGAGTAGCGCACCTGATTGAACACCTTCTGTTTAAAGGGACTCAAAAAAGAAAAGCATTTCATATTCTGAGCCGTCTGGAAGATGTGGGAGGAGAAATCAATGCCTATACTACTAAGGAAGAGACCTGCGTCCATGCTTCTTTCCTGAAAGAATATTATGAAAGGACGCTGGAATTGTTTGGAGACATCCTTTTTCATTCGACCTTTCTTCCCAAAGCCCTGCTGAATGAAAAGGAAGTCATTCTTGAAGAAATCAACTCATACAGAGACACGCCTTCCGAACAGATCTTCGATGATTTTGACGAGATGGTGTTTACGGGGCATCCTTTAGGGAAAAACATTCTGGGGGATAAAAAGACCCTGAAGAAACTCAAAAAAGAAGACATTGAGCGTTTTATTTTTCAACACTACCATCCTTCCCGGATCGTGATTGCCTCCGTGGGAGCTATCGCTTTTTCCCGCCTGATCAAACTTTCAGAAAAATATTTTCAGGACATCGAAAACCCTCAGGAGACAATTCCCAGGATTCCCTTTTCAGGATATCATCCCCAGAGCAGGATTCAGATGAAAAACACCCATCAGGCTCATTGCATTATAGGAAATACAGCATACCATTATCATGACCACCGCCGTTTCGGATTGTTTTTATTGACCAACCTCTTAGGAGGACCCGGGATGAATACCCGTTTAAATATGGCGTTGCGCGAAAAAAACGGGTTGGTGTATACGGTCGAAGCCTCATATCAACCCTATATAGACACGGGAATCTTCACCATATACTTTGGAGCGGATAATGCCCAGGTTGAGAAAAGTATGGATCTGATTCACAAAGAGCTTGACAATCTTCGGAATAAAAGTCTCGGCACCTCGCAATTAAAAAAAGCGAAACAGCAATTGATTGGTCAACTGGCCATTGCCTCTGATAGTGGAGAACAAAGGATGATGTCTATGGCAAAAAGTTTGCTGGTATATGATGAGGTAACCCCTTCCGAAGAGATTTACAAAAAGATAGAGGCGATTACAGCCTCGGAACTTATGGATGTGGCCCGGGAAATTTTTTCCAGAGAAGAACTTTCTATGTTGACTTTTAAATAAATCTGAATCCAAACCATGAATCCGGAATTGGAATCCTACCTGCTGGAACATATGGATCAAGAGCCTCCCCTCTTAAAGGAGCTGAACCGATATACCCAGGCACACGTATTAAGTCCCCGCATGATGTCCGGTCCTCTTCAGGGCAGGTTGCTGAGTCTTTTCAGTAAAATGATACAACCCGAAAATGTACTGGAGATAGGCACCTATACAGGATACGGAACCCTCTGCCTGGCCGAGGGCCTTCCGGAAAGAGGACATATTCACACGATTGAGATCAATGACGAAATTGTCCACATCGCCAGAAATTTTTTTAAAAAAGCCGGGCTTGAAAATCAGATTTCACTCCACGTTGGGTCTGCTCTTTCGGTCATTCCAACCCTCGATAAAATTTTTGATCTGGTCTATCTGGACGCGGATAAGAGCCAATATGGCGATTATTTCCGGCTCGTTTTTGACAAAGTCCGTAAAGGCGGGTATATTCTTGCAGACAATACTTTGTGGAACGGACTGGTCATCAGGGAACAAGATCTGAGAGATAAATCCGGGAAAGGAATCTTAGCTTTCAACGAAATGATTAAAAAGGATCTCCGGATAGAAAAAGTCATTCTGCCCATTAGAGATGGCCTCACCCTCATCAGAAAGATCTGATTTCTTTTCAACCTTTTGGGGTTATACTTGTTATTGTACTCAGGAAGTCTCCGTATAGTATTCTTTCGGAGTGTACTTCCAGGAAGAATCCGGGAATCCGGGCCGGGAAAAGAAAATGTAGAAATGAAAAAATATTCCATTAAATTTTTGGAAGGAGTGACAGGAATTCACGCTCATACCATCCGGGCGTGGGAGCAGCGGTACAATCTGTTTTGCCCCGAGAGAACGGAAACTAATATCAGAGAGTACTCCGAGGAGGATCTGAAGCGCTTAATGAATATCGCGATCCTGATTAATAATGGGTGCAAGATTTCAAAAATTGCCTTAATGGGCCCCGAGGAACTCCATCAGACGGTCTTGTCGCTGGAAAAAACGCAATCCGAAGTAGAAGTGCAAATTGCAGAATGCATTCAGGCATCCATACATTTTGATGAGCAACGTCTTGAAAACATTATGGCCAGATTAATATTACAGTATGATTTTGAACAGGCCATGACGCGGTTTATTTTACCTTTTTTTGATAAAATGGACCTTTTGATGCAAACAGAAGTCATCAATTCAACTCAGGAACAATTTGCAGCCAATCTGATCAAACAACATATTTTTGTAGCCATTGATGCTCAGGTTCAAAGGGAAGATTCGAACAGAAAAAAAATCGCCTTGTTTCTTCCGGAAGGAGAATTTCGGGTCATGCGTTTAATGTTTATTAAATATTTAATAAGAAAACACGGAGGAGAGCCTATTTTTTTGGGGAAATCTATTCCCAAAGAACTGCTTCCCGGATTTATGAAGATGTGTCCTGTAGATTATTTTCTGATGACAGTTTCCGCTT
>JAQVSH010000222.1 GCA_028700615.1 Bacteroidales bacterium | reverse complement strand
TCTGAGCGATGTCAGCCTAGCCTCTTTTAAAGGCAAACGATTGATATTAAACATTTTTCCAAGTGTTGACACCGGAGTCTGCGCTACCTCGGTAAGAACCTTCAATGCCAAAGCTTCCGGGCTAAACAATACCAAAGTGCTTTGTATCTCCAGAGATTTACCCTTCGCCCTAAACCGTTTCTGCGGCGCCGAAGGGCTGAAAGACGTAGTCACCCTTTCTATCCTGCGTAACTGCAGCTTCGGTAAAGACTATGGAGTCCGCATCACGGATGGTCCGCTGGCAGGACTCATGGCCAGGGCGATTGTAGTTCTCAATGAAGAAGGCAAAGTAATCTACACGGAATTAGTGCCGGAAATCGGGCAGGAACCGAATTACGAAAAAGCCATTGCCGCCCTGCAATAAATTTCACGGTTTATTGGTAGTTTTTTTATAGATTTACATCTCTAATGCATAGAAAAACTACCATGAAACGTTTCTTTTTATTGCTTACCGCAACTGTTTTGTTTACCTTCTCAGGCTGGAGTCAGTCTAAAACCCTGAAAACTGAAAACCTGGACGCCAGGGAAGTCAGACCCGGTTTCTGGGTAATACAGGGGCTCACGCTTGCTCCGTCTACTATGTACCTGATTGAAGGCAGCCAGACAGCACTCCTGATTGACACAGGAATGGGCCCGGAAGATCTGTCGGCTTTTGTTTCAAAACTGACCAATAAGCCGGTAATAGTTGCTCTTACCCATGGACACGGAGACCATAGCGCGGGTGCAAAATATTTTAAAGAAGTATATCTGGATGCCAGAGATCTTAAAATTGCCGGAAATATGGGCGATGCAAAAATTCTGAACCTGAAAGAAGGACAAATTTTTGATCTGGGAGGCATCCAAATTGAAACCATTGCAATACCGGGTCACACCCCCGGATCAGTTGCATTTCTTGACAGAAAAAATCAATGTATTTTTACAGGGGATGCAGTAGGTTCAGGCAATGTCTGGATGCAACTCTCCCACTCGCTTTCTCTGGAAACATATCTGTCCACCGTCAAAAAAGTAGAAGCCATGCTTCCCTCTTTCAAACTCATCTGGTACGGACATGAAGAACAACTCAAAGAAAAACCGGCTCCTGCCCAATACCTTGCTGACATGAGAAAAGCCGCAGAGAGAATCTTAGCCGGAGAAAAAGGAGAAGCCAGTCCCAGCGGAGGAAATGACAAGGCCCTTGCACTCAGGAACGGAACGGCCAATATTGTATACAATCCCGGAAAACTTCATTAAATCAAGACCATGGACAAAAAAACCGAATCGGAATTTGTGGTCATATTTCAGGGATCTCCCTGGGAGGCTGCATTGGTTGACAGCATGCTGAAAGATGCGGAAATCATGACTACGGTCTACGGAGGATTACGCGATCCTTATGCCCCTCTCTATAGCATCGGGGGAGGCAACGGCACTCGCATTATGATCCTGTCCGAAGATTATGAAAAAGCCAAAGAAATTATCGACCAATACAATAAAAACGTTTCTTCAGATATCGAGTGATAAAAAGAAGCAGAAAATTCTGACCGGGAATTACAGATCCTTCTCCGGATCCGATAACTTCCCGATCATTTGGTCCAGTAATTTGTCCACGTCCCTTTCTATCCACAATATTTTCTGATTGGCCGATTTAAGAAAACCGGCTTCTACCATATTTTTTACCAGAAAACAAAGGGGATCATAAAAACCATCAATGTTATACAGGGCGACCGGCTTATGATAAAGGCCCAGTTGCACTCTGGCCAGCATTTCAAAAAGTTCGTCCATCGTCCCGTATCCCCCGGGCAAAGCGATCACCCCGTCACTAAGGTCATTCATGCGTCTTTTCCTCTCATGAATATTTCTGACCACCTGAAGCTCGGTCAATCCTTCGTGGGCAAAATTCTTTTCCTTCAGGAATTCAGGAATCACCCCGATCACTTTTCCTCCGGCCTCCAGACAGGCATCCGCTGCAATACCCATCAACCCGACATGGGTCCCGCCATAAATCATGCCCAATCCCCGCATAGCCAGAGCCCGCCCCAAGGCTGCCGCCTGCCGCGCATAATGGGAGGAAGTGCCTTTACTGGAACCGCAAAAAACCGCAATGTATTGCATCAGAAAAATCATTAAGAAAATAGCCCCGTAAAGATAAGCAGAACCGCAGAATTATTCGTTTTCGTTTTGCTTACTATACTCGGTCGGAGACATATTATAATATTTCTGAAAACTATTGGTAAAATACTGGTGAGAGTTAAACCCTACTTTATAGGCAATCTCGGAAATATTAAGTTTCTTTTGTGCCAGCAGATAGGCCGCCTGTTTAAGCCGTATCGTACGGATAAACTCTGTGGGGACCTGATTAGTGAGCGCTTTTAGTTTTCTATAAAGATGAACTCGACTGATTCCAAGATATTTACCCATTTGCTCTGTACTCAATGTCGAATCCGCGAGATGATCTTTCACATAATCGATGGCCCTTTGTAAAAACTTCTCATCCGCAGAAGTAAGGACCATGTCACTGGCAATAAAGCTAAATCCTTTAGAAAATTGATGTTTCAACCCTTCCCGGATTTCAATAATTTTTTTCACCTTCAATTCCAGCAGAGAAGGATGAAAAGGCTTATGAATATATGCATCGGCGCCGGCTTCGTAACCCTCAATCTCCTTTTCAACCGAACCGCTTGCCGTCAATAAAATGACCGGAATATGACTGGTTTCAAAAGTACTTTTAATCTTTCTGCAAAGTGAAATTCCATCTAATCCGGGCATCATAACATCACTGATAATCAGATCCGGAAGTTTCTCCACAGCCTGATTCCAACCTTCATTTCCGTCATTCGCCTTCATAATATCAAATTCAGACAGAAACTCACTCTCTATATAATTCAGAATATCGGGATCATCTTCAATCACCAGAATCACGGAACGGGCATCCCCCGGCTCATGCTGAACCCCCTCCTGAGTAATCACTTTTTCCAGAGAAGAAATGTCGGATAGAATCCAGGAATGTTTTTCATCCCGCTGCATTGTTTCAGCTCCTGATAATTCTTCTGCATTAAAAGTTTGATCCCCAAGCGGGAAGCGCAGAACAAACAAACTACCCTCTCCTTTCCGGCTGTCTACATGAATACTGCCGTGATGCATATCCACCAATTGTTTCACAAGGTGAAGCCCGATGCCGGTCCCGGCCTGACATTCCGAGTCATTCATTTTCACCTGATAGAAACGTTCAAAAATCCGTGCCAGATGTTCTTCATTGATGCCAATGCCTGTATCTGCAACGGAAATTTCAAAAAAACCGAACGGAAAGAACTTAGATTTTTCCGGATTAATCGATACCGAAAGCGTGATCAATCCTTTTTGAGGAGTAAATTTCAATGCATTGGACAATAAATTGAATACCACCGTATCCATCTTGGAACGGTCCACCCACGCCTCAAACTCATCGCAGACGGCTTCAAAGGATATTTCTATTTTTTTCTCCTCGGCAGCGTCTTGAAATAAAGTAACGATTTCTCTCAGAAACTGCACTATCTCTGTCTTTTGGGCTTTTAACCTCCATTGACCATCTTCAATCTTTTGAACCTCAAGTAATTGATTAAAAAGAGATAACAACCTTTGGGCACTTTTTTGAATAAAAGAAAATTGCTTTTTCTGGGCTTCATCCAAAGAAGTATGAGTCAGTTTTTCCAAAGGAGCCATAATCATGGTCAACGGAGTCTTGATCTCATGAGAGATATTACTCAGAAACTGCATTTTGGATCGGGAAATTTCTTCTTGTTTAACCCGTTCCATCTGGTCGAAGTGTAATTGATTTCTCATCCGAAGCCTGAACAACATAACCGATCGCAGGGTGAAAAACAAAGCAAACAATAGAACCCCGCAAAGGACATAAGCCCACCATGTACGCCAGAACGGAGGTGAAATGATGACCAGAATTTCCCTCGGATGCTCACTCCAAACCCCGTCTCTATTGGTCGAGTTGACTTTAAAAACATAGGATCCCGGGC
>JAQVSH010000221.1 GCA_028700615.1 Bacteroidales bacterium | reverse complement strand
GTTTACCCATGCATTCTTTAAGGCGCTTCTCTTCCTGGGTGCAGGGGCCGTCATTCATGCTGTCCACAGTAATGAAATGAAGGATATGGGCGGTTTGCGCAAATATCTTCCAATTACTCACATCACTTTTCTGATTGCCTGTTTATCCATTGCCGGGATTCCTCCTTTTTCGGGATTCTTCAGCAAGGATGAAATCATGGCCGCAGCGCTGGAGTCCAATCTTCCTATTTTCGCCTGTTTGTTGTTTGTGGCCGGTCTGACCGCTTTTTATATGTTCCGTCTCTATTACCGCATTTTCTGGAATAATTCAGGAAACTATGCGCACGCTCCTCATGAGGCTCCCAAGAACATGACTATTCCGTTGATTTTTCTTGCTTTTTTAACTGTTGTTACCGGTTTTATTCCTTTTTCATCTTTTGTTTCGGCAGATGGACTTGGTTTTGTTTCTCATATAGAGCTGAGTGCCGCAATTCCTTCGGTGTTGGTTGGAATTGCCGGGATTGCGATAGCTACCATTATGTACAGAAAAGAAAGCATTCTTCCTGATCGTGTTGCCGGCTCATTAAAAGGCTTGTATCAATACGCCAGTCATAAGTTTTATTTTGATGAAATCTGGCTTTTCATCACACACCGGATTATTTTCGGGGGGATCTCCCGGCCTGTCGCCTGGTTTGACCGTCATGTGGTGGATGGCTTTATGAATCTTCAGGCTACGATTTCCTATGCGGTTTCCAATGCAATCAAGGGAATTCAGTCGGGAAATATTCAATTTTATTCCTTGATTTTTATCACCGGGGCTCTGGTGATTTCAGTACTGATGATTTTACTGTAAATGATTTAACTACGGTTGCTCATGAACTTTTTATCTCTTTTTGTTGCTGTACCCTTGCTCATGATGTTCGGGCTGTTTTTTACCCGGAATATCAGGCAAATCAGGATTTTGATGGTGTCCGGATCTGCGATTCAGTTGCTGCAGTCCGTTGCCCTTTTGTTTGCCTATCTGGCGGCACGCAAGGCGGGAGCTGATGATGCCATGCTTTTTACGGCTTCCGTTGCCTGGTATGAACCGCTTCATATTGCCTATGCAGTAGGAGTGGACGGAATTTCCGTGGCCATGCTCCTGTTGTCATCCATTATTGTCTTTACCGGTGTTTTTGCTTCGTGGAATGTGACTCCCAATACCAAAGAGTACTTTATGTGGTATTTGTTACTGGCGACAGGAGTTTTCGGATTCTTTATTTCTACGGATCTCTTTACCCTCTTCCTGTTCTACGAACTTGCCCTGATTCCTATGTATCTGTTGATCGGAGTGTGGGGAAGCGGCCGGAAAGAATATGCAGCCATGAAACTGACTTTGATGCTTATGGCCGGTTCTGCTTTTTTGCTGGTGGGTATTTTGGGAATCTATTTTTCTTCCGCCACAGATGGGAATACCGTTTCTATGAATATTCTGGAGATTGCCGAAAGACATCTTCCCGTAGATATGCAGCGGATATTTTTCCCGTTGACTTTCCTTGGTTTTGGAGTGTTGGGCGCCTTATTTCCTTTTCACACATGGTCTCCTGATGGTCATGCTTCAGCGCCTACTGCGGTTTCTATGTTGCATGCAGGGGTTCTGATGAAGCTTGGGGGGTACGGATGTTTCAGGGTGGCGATTTGCCTGATGCCTGAAGCCGCTCAGGAATATACCTCACTTTTTATTATCCTGACGGGTATCAGTGTGGTGTATGGCGCTTTCGGAGCCATTGTACAGACCGATTTAAAATACATCAATGCCTATTCTTCGGTAAGCCACTGCGGGCTGGTTCTTTTCGCGATCTTAATGCTCAACCAGACTGCTATGACAGGAGCTGTAATACAGATGTTGTCCCATGGATTAATGACGGCCCTTTTCTTTGCCCTGATCGGGATGATTTACGGAAGAACTCATACCCGGGATATCCGGGAGCTTTCGGGATTGATGAAAGTCATGCCTTTCCTTGCGGTTTGTTATCTGTTAGCCGGGCTGGCTTCCTTGGGATTGCCCGGATTTAGCGGTTTTGTTGCCGAAATGACCATCTTCTTCGGAGCTTTTCAGCATCCTGATACTTTCCACCGGGTATTCACTTTGATAGCCTGTACTTCTATTGTTATTACCGCGGTCTATATTCTTCGGGTGGTCGGGAAAATTCTTTACGGTACAGTCGAGAATAAGTCTTTTCTTGCTCTGACGGATGCTACCTGGTATGAAAAAATTGCCGTGGTCACTCTGACACTTTGTATTTTGGGGATAGGGCTGGCTCCTTTCTGGATTTCAGATATGATCCGGGAAAGTTTGGTCCCTTTGTTTGGGTGGGCAACGATATAAATTATGAAATTGAGACATTGAACGATGAATTCTTATTTTGACAGTATTATATTGATGAGGCATGAGATTTCTCTTGCAGTGATTCTATTGTTTCTTTTTCTGGGCGATCTTTTTCTTCCGGAATCAAAACGCACATGGCTTCACCCTTGGGCTTGCGGACTGCTTTTATTGCATACCCTGCTGGGATTTATTCCGCAACCCTCCGGATCTGCTTTTGCAGGTATGTACATGACAAGTCCTGTCCTTGGTTTTGTAAAAAATATACTCAGTCTGGGAGCTTTGCTGATGTTCCTTCAGGCCGACAGTTTTCTGAAAAAACCGACGGTGGCTCTAAGAAGAGGGGAGTTTTATACCATTACCCTGTTTACTCTGATGGGGATGTATTTAATGGTCTCTGCGGAACATTTTCTGATGTTTTACATTGGTATTGAAACAGCTTCTATTCCTCTGGCAACTCTGGTAGCCATTGAAAAACAAAATCAAAAAGCTGTGGAATCCTCTGCGAAGTATATTCTTTCTTCCGCATTTGCTTCCGGAATCATGCTTTTTGGACTTTCCTTTTTATACGGGGCTGCCGGGACTTTGTATTATACAGATATGCAGCCGTTTATGCTGCATTCTCCTCTGGTGGTTGTTGGCATGGTATTGTTTCTGGCCGGTCTTTTTTTCAAAATCTCTTTGGCTCCTTTTCATTTGTGGACAGCCGATGTTTATGAGGGCTCCTCGGTTCCTGTAATGGGTTATCTTTCAGGAGTATCCAAAGCTTCTGCCGTTTTTGCCCTGATAGTTGTGCTGAATAAAGCTTTTCTGCTAATGGCCGTGGATTGGCAGGCGATTCTTTGGTGGATCATTATACTGACCATTACCCTGGGTAATCTTTTTGCCATCCGTCAGAGAAATCTGAAACGATTCTTTGCTTTTTCCTCCGTCTCACAGGCCGGTTATATTATTCTGGGCGTTTTGGCGGGGACTCCGGAAGGAATGCATGCTGCCCTTTACTATTTATTAGTTTATCTGATTTCCAATTTTGCTGCATTCGGGGTGATTATGGCCATTGAATCGGCTTCCGGAAAAGGTCAGATTGACGATTATGACGGGTTGTATCAGACCAATCCTAAATTAACCTGGGTGATGACGATTGCCTTGTTCTCTCTGGCAGGAATTCCTCCGACAGCCGGTTTCTTTAGTAAATTTTTCATTTTTATGGCGGCGGCTTCTCAGGGACAATATCTTTTGGTCTTTTTCGCCTTATTGAATACTATCCTGTCTCTGTACTATTACCTTCTGATTGTTAAGGCGATGTTTCTTAAGCAAAGTGAACATCCTGTCGAATCGTTCCGTAGTGATCCATGGAATCGCATTTCTATGACCATCTGTGTGACCGGGGTTCTTTTGCTGGGTCTGTGTTCCTTTGTATTCAAGTATATCGGAGGCCTCTCTTAGGAGAAGGGTGAAAGTATCAGCCACCTCATGGTTGAAGATTGGGAAAAATCCAGTAACAACAAAAACATCATTAAGAAAATCAGAAACTAAAGCGTCGTTCTCAAAGCACTTACTAAGCTTGAATGAAGTTGGTAAATCAATAAAGAAGTTGGAGAAAGTGCTTTTGTATTCTCCAATTATAGTTCCGGAGAAAACAACTAATTTGTTGTAGATGCTTTCAAAGTTTTCTTTATCTAAAATGTAACCACTTTGAGAGAAGATTTGAGAAAGAATAAATC
>JAQVSH010000220.1 GCA_028700615.1 Bacteroidales bacterium | reverse complement strand
TTGGTTTTGCGGTTTTTAACAAGGAAAACTGCGTGGTTTTTACCGATGACATGAACTGCGGAAACTGTGCCGACCACTGTCCTGCTTCTGCAATTACCATGCTGGATGACCCGAAAGACTACAGAAGGTTTCCCGTGGTTGAAAAAGCGCTTTGTATTGGTTGCGGCTCCTGTGAATACCACTGCCCGGCAACTCCCTTCAGCGCCATTCACGTAGAAGGACTTGAAGTCCACAAAGCATAAATATCTTTTACTCCGTCCTGATGGCCTCGGCTGGATTAAGACAGGATACTTTCTTGATTTTATAGGCTACGGTAATGGCAACCATCAAAGAAACCAGCAGAAGAAGTTCCATCCAGAAGAGTGGAGATTGATATCCTGAAGAAACTTTCACATTGGAAGAATATAGTCTCAAGATGAATATTAAAAAAACGGATGAAATGGCAAAAGCAATAAATATCATGAATAGATAGGAACGTGCAAATAGCAGGGAAATAACACGATGGTCTGCGCCGTTAATTTTACGGATCGCTACTTCTTTTTGCCGGCTTTGTGTGTCCAGTGATATCGCGGAGTAAATGCTAAACATAGTGATAATAAGCGCAATGATTGCTAAAAAAAAGGCCAAGTCACGCAATATAAATATTCCACTATTATCATTGAGCCATATTTGTTCATAGAGTACACTCATAGAAAGTTCAAGCGGAGCCGGATAATAGTTGCGAAGGACTCTTTCAATCTGTGTTTTCACCTTTGAAATCTGACCAGGCGTACATTTAATATACCAATGTGTCAATTCTTTATTATCATTCGGAAAAACGGCCCAATATTCTTTCTTTCCATTTGAGCTCATTAGATAGGGATACTCTCGGAATACATCCATCACTTTATAGATATTCCTGTTTTCCGGCATGAAAAGATCGGTCGCTCCTGTTTCGGACAACATTCCGGCCGTGTTTTTGCTGACATAAATCTCATAAGGAGACGATTCTGATAATCTTCCCCGCATTGGCATGTGGAAAAAATCAAAATAATGGGATTCAGCATATACATACCGGACGAGATATGACTGTTTATCTCCGTTTCTGATCGAACCAAGATAAGTTCGGGAAAATCCTAACGTTTCTTCCACTCCTGAAATCTGTTCGATTTGGGCCTTAATCTCCGGAATACAACCTTCAAATGGAGCCTGATTTAAATTGAGTGATAAAATATTCTTCGTTTCTTCGAGAGGAATAGGCGCATACATTGCATCTTTAATATTTCCGGCCATACGCTGTAATCCCAACATGCTCCCAATGAAGAAGAAACAAATCACTAATTGTAAAACCATCATGATATTCCTAAAAGGATGCCGACCTTCATGAAGAACAGAGATCACCCCCAAACGCCGGATTCGCCAAACGGCAAATGCAGCCACTGAAGCACATATCAGAATCAATAAGCCGATATATTGTCCTTGTTGTATAAATAAAATGAGGGTATCTATTCTCATTTCATCGGTCCCTTTGGGTAAATAACTATACCATACAGGCAAAAGGAGCTCAGTTAATGCAAATGAAACTAAAGCTGTGAAAAGAATGATCCCGAGTAATTCCGGAAAAAGAATCATAAATAGATCTTTTCTCCCGGCACCCAAACTTTTTCGTAAAGAAAGTTCACGGGAACGGTTATAAAACGATTGAATGCTTAATTTAAGAAAATTAATCATCCCGGCCAATAGGATTAAAGAGCCTATCGTTATAAGAATCAGCAAAATCTGTCTATTGGCCGGTTTTTGTTCAGAAATAAGTTTAACATAAGGTATTTCTTGTTTCTCTGCCGCTTTATCTTCAAAGAGTCCTTTCAATTGTTGATTGACCATCGGCACATCTTCGGGTTGATTCAAAAGCAGAATCGCATAAGGTCGTATAATATCACTTTCCTCAAATGGAAAGTATACATCACTGGCATACAGATTTGTATTGGTAAATCCGCCAAAAACTCCTGTAATCGTATAATAATCTATCGGTCTGCTATCTTTCTTGCTCCTTACGGTATGAATTTTTTGGCCCACCGGGTTTTCTTTGCCGTATACTTTACGAGCAATTCTCTGAGATATAACTACTTCTCCGGGACGCAATGAAAAATCAGATCCAAACACCTTAAAGAAATCCTCATTGGCGAACCTGGATAGCATATGAATGGGGTATTCATCGTTTTCCCGTTCGAAAAGATAATCACCCTCCGTGGAAGAAAAATCAATAATACCTATTTTCGAAATACCAGACAATGAAGCCTTTGCAATCTTATCGGTGGTTTCAGAAAAAACAACTGAAGAACTTCCATGCTCAGTTCTCATGATAAGATTTGCCATTCGTTCATAGTTCTCAAAATGACTAAACGGGGCGCTTAAGTCTCTCACATAATAAGAAACCACAGTAAAACAAAACAATCCCACCGCAAGACATAACACGGTGATCATGTTCTGGGTTTTGTATCTTAGTATGTTGCGAAAGGTCACTATGAAATAATGTTTCAGCATAGCCATGACGATTTAAAAGCCGGCCTTTTATAACTCAACTTCAGTGACTACGCGTCCGTCAAAGAGATTAATGATACGTCCTGCATACCCGGCATCCAACTGAGAGTGAGTAACCATAACAATGGTGGTACCTTCTTTGTTGAGTTCGCTAAGCAATGCCATCACCTCTTTGCCATTCTTGGAATCCAGATTTCCGGTCGGTTCATCGGCAAGAATCAATTTAGGATTGGCGACTACTGCACGGGCGATCGCCACACGCTGTTGCTGACCTCCGGAGAGTTGCTGGGGAAAATGTTTGCTGCGGTGGGCAATCGCCATCCGGTCCATAGCACTTTCTACTTTCCTTTTACGTTCGGAAGCCGCCATGCCCATGTATAAAAGCGGAAGTTCAATGTTTTCAACAACATTCAGTTCGTCAATCAGGTTAAAACTTTGGAAAACAAATCCGATGACTCCTTTACGTAAAAGAGTGCGTTGGGTCTCCGTGTACTTGGATACCTCGATGCCATTGAGATAATACTCCCCTCCCGTGGGGTTTTCAAGCAATCCCAAAATATTGAGCAGCGTGGATTTTCCACATCCGGAAGGGCCCATCACGGCAACAAATTCACCTTCTTTAATGTCAATATCTACGTGGTTTAACGCCCATGTTTCTACATCATCCGTACGGAAGATTTTCTGAAGATCGATAGTTTTAATCATGACTTTTGTATTAAGGTTATTTTTATGAGAAGATTTATTATTCGGATAACATTTAATTATTTGATTAACATATATTTATTCAGTTCTGATAATTGTAGCAGGGTTCTGGCGGGCGGCTTTTAATACGATCCTGAAAATACTCAGAGCAATAATCAAAGCGGTACCCATCAAAATCACAATATAAATCCAGGCGCTCAGAGAAGTTCGTAGCACATAAGCTTCGATCCATCGTTTCATAATGATCGTCCCTACAGGCAACGCAACCAGAGAAGAAATCCCCAGCAGCAGCATATACTCTTTAAAGAAAATATCCAGAATGTCTTTCACCGTGGCCCCGTTCACCTTGCGGATTGCAATTTCTTTCTGACGTTGCTCACAACTCAGTGTAACCAGAGAATAGATTCCGAAGACTGCAATCAGGACACACACCGCAGATATAATCTCCAGCAGCATAAGCAACGAGTTTTCAGACTTCAAAACTCTTTTGTATCCCTCATCCGTATTTTCGATCCGCATTAATTTATCGCCGGCAATTCTCTCAATGGCTTTTTTACATTCCGCCCATCTCCCTTCCTGATATTTCAACAGGATCGGAATCCCGGGACTGAAAAACCTTACACTCGACTGCATTTTTCTAAACAGCACGTTCTCTGCTGGAGTTGTAGGAGACAACGTATATAAATCTTTACAAACACCCACAACGGTGTACTTAATTTGAGGATCAATCCCGTCATTATCAAAATAGAAGTTTCCTACCCCGTGATCCCAGCCAAAGGCTTTAACCAGACTTTCGCTCATTACAACATCCGTTTGGGTATGGGATTCATTCAACATTTCTCCTTCCACT
>JAQVSH010000219.1 GCA_028700615.1 Bacteroidales bacterium | reverse complement strand
CCCTCTTGGAGCAATAAACCACAACCATTGAGCAGGAAGTTTGAAGATTTTGAGGAGCAGGTAGCGCAACAGAAAGATGCCCGCGGCAATCAGAAAGGCCCACATAATAGTTTGTGAATTAAGCAACTCGGAGGTTTCCAGCAGAAAGCCAAAGAGCAAAAAGAAGCTGGCGCGTACCAGAAAGGTAAACTCTGTGATCAGTTCGTGGAAACGCTGTACTTCATCGCAAAGTGCATCGGGTTGTAAGCGTCGTATAAAGCGCTGGCGTCTTAGTACGTTAATGTTTCCCAGAATAAGTCCAAAAAGAATAATAAACAGCAAAGCGGGCAAATGCCAGATTTCGGTCACGGCATAAATGAGAATGATCATGAGAATAATGGGGACAAACTTCACATGGTGCTTTATTTTGCTCAGGAGGAAGATGAGCCCGGCGGTAGCTGCCACGGTAACCAACAGCATGATCAGGAAGCCCCAAAAGGAATGAAGCACAGACCCGACGTCAATCACCTGGTTGAAAACAATGAAGTTGAAAAAAATTACGCCCAGAATATCGGAAAAACTGCTCTCGTAAGTCACAAATTCACGGTTTGCTGCATCAAGATTCCTGGAACTCGGAATAGCAATGGCGCTACTGATAACGGCAAATGGAATGGCATTGACCAAAGCATCCTTAAATGAAACGATTCCGTCTATCTGGTATATTATCCAGCCCAGGAGTCCGCTTATAATAATGATGGGCAGCAGGGCCATAAAAAATGATTTACCCACCAGCGGAAGTTTGGACCTGTCCACCTCCAGTTCCATGGCTCCATCCAGCACAATGAGTATAAGCCCCATGGTGCCGAGGACAGGCAACAGGGGCATTAGGTCGGGGATCTGCAGGTCAAGCAAAATCGTACCCTGTCTGACTCCCCAACCCAATAAGAGCAAAAGAACAACCGAAGGAATTTTTGTTTTGGCGGCGCTTATATCAAAAATGTAGGCGAAAAGCAACAATACACTAAGAGTGATAATAAGCTGAACGGTCATTGTATAGTATTCTTATCTGTTATGACAAATATAAATAATTATATGTCAAAACGGATACCCATAATTACGCTTCTTGGCAGTGAGGGGCCATAAATATAGCCCGAGTCACGTTCTGCACCCTTATCAAAATCTTTTTGATAGGCATTAAATACATTCTGTACTCCCACGTGCAATTGCATTTTAAATTGTTTACATAGAGTTATTTCGTAGGCACATTTTACGTTCAGGTCAAAGAAATGGGGTGTTGTGACAGCTATATCAACAAAAGTTCCAGAACCCGCCATGTGTTGTACGAGCATTTTTCCTGTATAGGTTCCGGACAAAGAAAAAGTTAACTCCCTAAACGGAGTAAAACCGGCTGTGAAATAACCGTAAGCATCCGGAGTGCGGAACATCTTTGTTACCGCCGCCACAGAAAGATCTTCACTCCACTGCTCAGATTTCTCATATAAGCTCCGCTGCAGCGTGAGCCCTGCCTGTATTTGAAACGCCTGAGACAAAACGGCTTTTCCTTCAAAATTAAATCCTTTAACCGTTGCACCTGACCCGTTATAACGTTCCAGCACATCGTTACCCTTTTCGTCTTTCATTCCCAGCGCTCTGAGGGCAAACACGTCTTTCAGTTCAGTGTAAAAGGCTTCGACAAGCAGGTTGGTCTGCACATTTCCAAAAGTATGGTACATATCTGCAGACAAGCTAAAACTGCCCGAACGCTCCTCGCACAGGTCTTTTGCCAGTACGGTGACCACCCGTTCACCGCCAACAACGGCAACGTGAAAATCTTCGTCAAATGCCTGCGGAGCACGGAATCCGGTGGAATAACATGCCCTGAAATTAACGTCCCGGCCCGGATTGAAACGAACGGTAACCCGAGGTGAGAAAACCGGTTTATCTATCAGGTTGTGCTTATCCAGGCGAATGCCTACGAGAAAGCCCCATTGATCGGTACTCCATTCATTTTGTGCATAACCGCTGAAAATGTGAATAATTTGATTTACATAGTGTTCATAACCTATAGACTCATCTGCCAACCCGTTGTAGTTGTATTCTGCCCCGGCAATAAATTCAGCAGGCATAAACCACAAACGGTCCCATTTATGGGTATATTGTGCTCCGCCCACCAATGTCAGATCCCGTGTGGTTCCGTAAGCCAGAAGATCCTTATTTCCTCCGTAATAACTTTTTCTTCCGGTATGTTGAAAAGAGGCAAATACGTTCAGATGGTTTTTATAAGATTCAGAGAACAGATCAAAATTTAACCCTCCCCCGCTAATATTGTGTTCGGTCTGTTCGGCCACATTGGCTTCATGGGGCGGTTTTTCTAACATATCTCCGCCCCTGCGGTATTCCTGAATACCATGATATTGAAAAGAGAGTTTCGAATAGAGGCCCGTTTTCAGGTAGGATCTTAATCCCATGGTCTGGCTCCGCAACTCCGGCAATTCGGTAAATCCATCCAGATCGTAGTCATAGCCGTTTCTGGAACGTTTTTGTCCATATGCCATAATGCCTGCCTTTCCGTTTTCGGTAATAAGCGAAGCATTGAACGTTGTATTGTTGTCCAACGCATCGCCTTTTCCAATGGAAGTGAAAGAATGTGCCACACTGGCACTGTTTCGAACCGGTTCTCTGGTAATGATATTAATGGTGCCTCCGATGGCCGAAGATCCGTAAAGAGCCGAGCCGCCTCCACGAACCACTTCCACACGGTCAATCATATTGGCGGGAATCTGTTCCAGTCCGTATACCCCCGTGAGAGCCGAGAAAACGGGCCGCGAGTCAATCAGGATTTGTGAATAATGGCCGTCCAGCCCGTTAATACGTACCTGGTTAAAGCCACAATTCTGGCAATTGTCTTCAACCCGGACTCCCGGCTGAAAATTAAGGCCTTCAGATAAACATGAGGCATTGGCAGTTTCAAATAAATCGGGAGTAATCACATTTACCAGTGTGGGACTATTGCGTCTGAGCACCTCGGTCCGGCTTGCAGAAACAACTACCTGGTCCAGGGCCACCACATCTTCCGAAAGTTCAAAAGTGACTTCCTTCACCTCCCCGGGTCCGATATTAACGGATTTTGACTGGGGGCTAAACCCCATAAGCGATGCTTCCAATACAAAATCACCTCCGGGCACCTGGAGGTGAAAATGGCCCGAAGCATCGGAAATGGCCATAAGGGTGGTACCTTTTAGCACAATACTGGCATAGCCCAGATGTTCTCCGGTTTCTGCATGTAGTATGTGTCCGGTTATATTAGCGCTCCCTCTTTGTCGATGATGTACCTGTCCGGGAGCTTGTGCAAAGGCACAAAAAAGTAACAGGCAAAAAATGCAATATTTTTTCATTATATCGTATCATATTATTAGTAATGCGCAGCATTCCGGTTCTGCACTAAGAAAAAAAAAAGAGATACTAATATGATACAGGAGGGGCCCTCAGTTGACAAGACCCTGCATTACGCAGAAAAATAAATGAGACCGATTCCGGGAACAGCAGTTCCGCCAGTTTATGAATAAACGGTATAAAAGTGCCGGCAATAAATGCCACCGTAATAAACTGTGACAGTTCGTGGATGGTTTGAAGGGCATTGGAAGCGTGTGTATGTGAACGGGCCGGGAATGGGTGTGAATGGGATATAATCCGGCCGTCATACTGGTGCTCGTGGTAAAATAAAGTAACGCTCCCGTAATAAGTCAGGAATATTAATACCAGTATTTTAGCAGTAAATCGCTTGTTTAGTGAGTTCATCCGTTCAAAACCGGAACAAAAATACCACAATAACGGGAAATATTTTATACCCATTTTTAGGTATTTCAGGAATCATAACGGCAAGGTATCTTTGCATCACAAAAACAATGGCATGGAACACCATCATAATCATAATCACAGCCATGCAATAGCATCGGTCAACAAGGCTTTCATAGCAGGGATCCTTTTGAACGCAGCTTTTGTGGCAGCCGAATTTACAGCCGGAATTATCTCGGGCTCTATGAGCCTGCTCTCGGATGCCGGACACAACCTGAGCGATATCGCGAGTCTTATTCTGGCCATGCTGG
>JAQVSH010000218.1 GCA_028700615.1 Bacteroidales bacterium | reverse complement strand
TTAGCCGGAGGATGGCTGTTCGGGTCCCTGAGAGGGACATTGCCGTACATAGGAAGAGGGTTTACGGCTTTTCCAGTTGCCGCAACATATTCAATATAACTGGCTACTGACCATGCCTGAAAATACTCATCGGCGTTTTTACCAAAGACTTCTGTCCAGGTCCCTTTTGCACCCGGAGAAACGTTTAATGCTTTCAATACCTCCGGAGTAAGTAAGGCTTCCGGTACAGCCTGTTCGAACAGTTTCTGTGCGGTTTTTGAATAGTCGCGTACACTACCCCAGGAGCCCGGTTCGTTTTGAACCTGTACCAGAATGACCGTATGCTGTGGATCAGCCTGTTTCAAATATTTCATTACCTCCGTAAAAGCTTTCGCATCTGCTTCCATGGTCACAGTGGCGTGAGGAGAGGGAGAGTCAACAGGTTTTCCGTCCTTTCCAATGATGTTGGGATATTTTACGGCATCTTTTTTCATCCATTCCGGCATGTAATGGTTGCTTCCGTTTTTCCAGGTAGCAAACCAAAGAAGCACGAGGCGTATATCTTTCTCCCTGGCCTGATCCAACAGCATTTGAACCATCGAGAAGTCATACTTCCCGGGTTCGGGTTCTACCTGTTCCCAATAAATTGGGATTTCGAGGGTGTTGGCATGCATGGAAGTCATGACGTCCCAAACATTTGGCAATACTTTGGGCCATGTGGAAGAATTTCCCGATTGTCCTCCAAACATAAAAAAAGGTTCTCCGTCTACCAGCAAAGCATAACGGCCATCTTTTTCAATCAATCTTGGCATGTCTGCAGGATTCCCCTGAGCATAGGAAAGTCCGACATTTGCAAATACAATCAGACATGCGATGTGGAAAATACGCGTAATTTTTTTCATTGATAAATTCATATTAAATAAATAGTTAATTACAATTATATAGCATAATATTAAAAACCAGAAGATAGCAACCATTCATGAAGACGTTCGATCCACGTGTCCACCGGAAGGTTTCTGGGCAACAATCCAAAACCATGACCCCCTTTTGAATAAATATGCAGTTCTGCAGGTTTTCCGGCATCTCTCCATGCTTTGAACAAATCGGGACTTCTCGCGGCAATGCCATCATCTGCCGCGCATGCAATAAAAATCGGAGGTGCATTGTCCGGAACTTTCCCTCCATCCAGGCTTCCGCCGTATATAGGAGCGGCAAAATCAGGCATAGTCTCCGGTTTTGCATGAAGAACAGAGAACATGGTCACAAACGCACCGGCAGAGAAACCCATAATACCCACTTTCTGGGGATGAATGTTTAACTCAGCGGCGTGGTTACGGAGGTACTCAATCGCCCTTATCCCGTCCTGTCCTCCTAAATGGATGGCAGAAACAGGCAAGCCGGGGGTTGATTCATTTCCGGCGTTTCGGGATACAGTCCTGGCTCCTGAGTTGGAATTGTTCTGAAAATCATGGAACTCAGCCGTATCCTCCGGGGTAAGTGTGAGCCGGTATTTCAGCACAAAAGCAGTGATGCCTTTATTTGCCAGCCAGCGGGCAATCAGTGTGCCTTCTTTTTCGTATTCGAGATAATAAAACCCTCCTCCAGGGCAGATTACCACAGCTGTGCCGGTTGCCATAGACGGATCCGGAGAATACATTTCGAGAGTCGGATCGACTACATTGCGTATGGCTTTTGTCGGATTGTAAGGAGATTCGTAAACAATCTCCTGATGAACCCAATGCTCCGATCCGGGCGCTTTCCCTTCATACAGCCGGAATACTTTTTGGGCAGATGCTGTCAAAGGCAGCGTTGCCATCAAAAGCATTGACAGAAATACTTTTGTCAAAATATGATTCTGTGTGAGAAAATGATTTTGAAAGTTCATGAGAATCAATTTTTAAAAGTTTTCGGGGTTTTCATTAAAGTATGTTCTTTTTATTTATAGTTGATTTTGTTTGTATAAAAATTGATGGATTTCGTTCGCTGTTCTTTCAAGTTCGTCGTGGTGCAAATTATGTGCTGCCCCATCGATGTGAACCAATGAAATTTTCGGCAGATCTTTTACGGCATCCTCGTTGGCTTTACGCGTCTCGGGCGAACCATCAGCCTTCAGAATCAGTGCGGGAACTGTAATGCGGGCCAGGGCGTCGCCTGTCTGCATGGTGCCGCTCATAGCCTGCCATCCCTCCTGTGTGTATGCGCCATGGTACTGTTTCTTCGACAGCGCCCAATAAATAATATCTACGTTGTTCCATTTTGGATTTTGCTTGCGACCCAGTGCAATTAAGTCTTCGAAACAATAATTGTTCTGTTTAACCAGCGTTTCAGGGTCTCCCGACATATTGACGGATAGATTTTTTGATGCCTGAGTATCGGGTGTTTGGTTTTTGGTCTGAATAGCCGGGGCCGTTTGAGCTGTCGCAGGCGTATTGCGGACTACAATGCGGGGTCCGGCTCCCGTGTTACCGCCCGGACGCGACACAAAGGGGTCAAGCATAATAACAAACCGTGCCAGATCGGGATACCCGGCCCCAACGCGCATTACCGTAGCGGCACCCATGGAGTGTCCCATCAGGATTGGTTTTTCAAACTTCATAGCCTTCACAAAGGCCACCACGTCTTTGACCAGAGTTTCCTGGTTATCGGCAGGTGTAAAAGGATCCGACAGACCGTGTCCACGGGCATCAAGCATATAGATATCGTAGTCGTTCTGCAATTTCCAGGTAAGGGTTGTCCAGCAAAGCCCATTATCGGTGATACCGTGAACCATTACCATTACCGGTTTGGAGGGAGCAGGGACTGCGCGATAATAGTGAATGCGAATGCCGTTGCCATATACATATCCATCCGACCAGCCATCGGGAATTCCAGGAGGATCGGCTGAAAAGGCCACCAACGGAAAGAGAAACAGTAATGTAATGGTTTGAAGCAATTTATGCAGGGTTTCGATTTTTTTCATTTTTCTTAGCAACATGGATTATACTATCTATGGGTTATTTAAAGATTTTCTGTGCAAAACCGCGTAAGTCGTGCCGCCATACATACATGGTGTGGCCTCCCTCCATTTGGGTATACTCCGATGCAATCCCATATTTGGTAAAGAGGTCGCGGGTAGGAGGGGTGTTGCTGGAAGCACCATCGCTCTTTCCGCCCGAGGTGAAGATGAAATATTTTACGGTGGCTTTCAGTTTGGGCGCAGCAACTTTCAGAAGAGCATCATACTTTTCGTAGTTGGCCGGTTGGTTGGTCCACCATCCCGAACTCATCACATTTACATAGGCAAATTGATCGGGATAGCGGATGATGGTTTCGAGCACCTCCAGACCGCCCATCGACAAACCGGCAATAGCTCTGTGGGCTGCATCTTTATAGACCCGGAAATTTGACTCGACATAGGGAACAATCACACTTCCCAAATCGTTGGCAAAGGTTTCCACAGGAATACTTCCATCGGGCATGACCACCACCATGGGAACCATTTTCCCCTCAGCAAGCAGGTTGTCGAGAATCCATCCGGCTTTTCCCTGTCCCGGCCAGTTGGTGTCGTTGTCGCCGCCACCGTGCATTAAATAGAGGGTGGGGAGCGATTCGCTGCCTGCAAAATATCCCGGAGGAGTCCAGATAAACATACGTCGTGTCGATTTGGTCACGCTTGACTCATAATAGACAATTGACATCAGGCCGTGCGGTACATTTTTTTGTTGCCAGAAGAGCAACTCTCCCTCCGGAACCATCTCGACCATAGGGCGAAAATCGGCTACCATAGGATTTCTCGGGTCGTTTACCTTCATCCCGTCTACCATATAAAAGTAGCGATACACGCTTGGGTTGATCTTAGGTGCCGTGGTCAGAGTCCAGAGGCCGTTTTCGGCTCGTTCAATCTTATCGGCTTTGAGATCGCCACTCAGCTCTACCTTTTTGGCATCGGGCGCCATAAAACGAAAGGTTGCAGAACCATCAGGGTTGATTTGGAAAGCTACAAAATTGTTGTTGGGCGATCCGGGGCGGTTGCCATTGTTTTGTGCTTCCAGGAGAGAGGTCGTACACAGAAAGAGAAACCCCAGGATAGAGCAGAGTACTCTTTTACGGGAGGGAAAAGACGAAGACAGGTGGTTTCGTA
>JAQVSH010000217.1 GCA_028700615.1 Bacteroidales bacterium | reverse complement strand
ATTAAAACAGGGTGGTAAGATAGAATTCAGAGTAAAAGACGATTACTCAACTGTATATTATTTTACTGTTCAATCAGACTATCTTGAAAACGCTTTACTGAAGGCTGGTATTGAAACCTTATGATTGTTTTGTTCCCATACTGTCCGGTTAATTATTTACATGGCGTTATAATGGAAGCATCAGACAAATAAACTAATAGACATGAATAAACCGCTTATTTTCCTATTCGCATTGGTGTTCATTTTTTCCTGTACACCTCGAGCAATTCCTGTAATCCCTACGGTTACCTCAGGTGAAGTAACTAACATAACTACCACAACTGCGACCTGTACCGGCAATTTAACTGCTGATGGAGGTGCGACCATTCTAGCTCGGGGTGTTTGTTGGAGTACTTCACAATTCCCAACTATATCAGATTCAAAAATAAGTAGCGGTACTGGATTAGGCGTTTTCACCGACAATATTACCGGCCTTTCTCCAAATACCAACTATTATGTGAGAGCATATGCTACGAACTCCGTAGGAACAGCCTATGGAGATCAAAAAACTTTTAAAACACAGGAAGAACAAAAAATCCCTTCTGTTACAACAGGAGATGTTACCAATATCACTACCACAACAGCGGACTGTTCTGGTAATGTGACATCAGATGGGAATGCTGCAATAACAGCCCGCGGTGTCTGCTGGAGCACATCTGAGAATCCTACGATTTCAAATTCGAAGACAACAGAGGGTACAAGCCTGGGAACTTATACCAGCAATATCACCGGCCTTTCTCCTAACACGACTTATTATGTAAAGGCATATGCTACGAACTCCATTGGGACAGCCTATGGGGAGCAAAAATCCTTTAAAACACAGGATGACCGAACAATCCCTTCTGTTACAACAGAAGATGTTACCAACATCACCACCAGAACAGCGACCTGTACCGGCAATGTAACTGCCGATGGAAAAGCTGATATAACAGCCCGCGGTATCTGCTGGAGCACATCTGAGAATCCCACGACTTCAAATTCTAAGATAATAAACGGTCTAGGCTTGGGAACTTATACCAGCAACATCACCGGCCTTTCTCCTAACACGACTTATTATGTAAAGGCATATGCTACGAACTCCATTGGGACAGCCTATGGGGAGCAAAAATCCTTTAAAACACAGGACGAAAGTTTTATTGATAGACGGGATGGTAAAGTATATAAATATGTTACCATAGGCAATCAGGTATGGATGGCAGAAAACTTGGCGTATTTGCCGAGTGTTGTTGGCCCAAGAACAAGTTCAATCGAGTACGGTCATGCATCAGATAAATATTATTATGTATATGGTTATTACAGGACTAGTGTAACTGAGGCCAAAGCATACACAAACTATACAACCTACGGCGTCCTATATAACTTGCCGGCAGCACTGTTTGCTTGCCCTTCAGGCTGGCATTTACCCACTGATGCAGAGTGGAAAACACTTATTGATTATCTGGGAGGAGAAGAAGTCGCCGGTGGAAAAATGAAAGAAACAGGAACCGCTCATTGGGATAGCCCAAACAAAGGCGCTACCAACGAAAGTGGTTTTACGGCTCTAGCGGGTGGTTTAAGCGGTTTAGAATTCTACTATATTGGTAACATAGGTTACTGGTGGAGTTCGACCTTGAGCGATCAAGGAGAATCCTGGAGCAGGTATATTGACAAAGATGCAAGCAATGTAAAAAGGAGAAGCACCAGCAATTACGAAGGAATTTCCGTCCGTTGTGTAAAAAATTAGGTGTGCCAAGACTAATCATAGTTAAGACTCCCCGGATCAGAAACGACTGGGTTTTTATTTCACTTCCAGTGGTCAGAAAATAAGAATCATAGAAAGAGGTACCAAATTCAAAATCAAAGGATAACGAAAGGAATAATTCTCTATATTTGAACAAGTTCCAATTCAGGGTCCTATAAACGTTCCATCTAACGTTCCAAACGATGGTTTTTGAACCCCAACTTGGTCGGTAGCCTCAGTGGGCACAAAGAGGGGAGTAGGGCATTCGTCCGGTACAGAACCATAAACATCGACATCAAAGCCGACTGACAAGCTGTGATTGTTAAATATTTAAAAAAAGTACAATATGGATAAATGGATATCAATAATTATTGATCCAAATGATGAAAAATTCTTTGATAATAAATGTTTGATTCTCTTACAAGAACAATTTCCAGTATGTGATAAACCTTATACAAACATAAGTGATATCGAAGACGCATGTAAAAATTGTATATGCTTGTTAGTAAAAGAATTCGAGCGCGAATGTAATAAAATAACGACAACCGAGGAGGTCAAATTTTTTCTTTCTACTTACTCAGAGTTAAGAATCAATAAAAATAAATATCCTTATACACACATGGTTATTTATTCGAAGATTTGTAAATATTTGTTTGGAGAATTTACAAAGTTACATATTCGACCTGGCAAGATAGAGCTAGATGAAAACTATATCTCTCGTTTATTTGCAGTTACAAAATTAATCTCTAATTTTTCTCAAAGTTTATATCAATGCTATTTAGATGATGGTAGTAGCCTTCAATTAGAAATATATGAGTCATACTATGGAATAACTACAAGAAGTCACGAATATGCTTCTAAGCTAACGCGGCTTAAACAAATTATTGATTCTGAAGCACTAAAAGGAGAGGGAATAAACCCTTCCTCTCTATTATTGGATTTTAAAAGTTGCGCACAACATTTTTTTGGCCAAGTATTTACGGATTTTAGTGATGTTATTTTTCAAGCAGATGATATTATTGTAGATTGTAATCATCTTGATTTTGATGATTTTATAAAATTAGCTGATTACAAGGGAATTATACCGAATAAAATTGTTGATTTCACAGAACTATTTCGTAAATATCCCAATAATACCTTTTTGAATGGACTCATATTGTCATCTTCTAATGTTGATTTACTGCGCTCAATTCATAAACCTCACGATATTTTAAAACGTAGCAGATTTAGGCCAATTATTGCCATAAATATTGATGGGGAATTGAGATACATTTCAACACCGTTAATTGTGTCTGAAGCTTTCTCTGAGTTGGTCGCAAATCAGATACTTTTTGGAATAATCCCTAATGAATGGAACAAAAATTCGGGAATAGTAGAATACACCAAAATACAAAAAGAAAAGCATGATAAATTGCTTGAAGATCCTGTTGAGAAAATAATAAGGGATAAAAATTTTCTATGTCTTCGAAATAAAAAAAGTATCAATAATATTAACCTCGAAAAAGAGAAAGCGATCAATCCTGAGAAGAATGTTGGCGAGATTGACTTTATTATTGTTGATATAAACAAAAATAAAGTTTACGTATGTGATTGTAAGTATATCAAAACAAAGTATGATTTTGCTTCATTCTGTGTGGATAAAAATTCTTTTAATAAAGAAAATGGCTATGATGAAAGACTAGGATATAAATTAGTATGGGTAAAATCGCATTTCAATGATGTTGCCAAAGAGATGAATCTTGATTTTGAAATATCTACTTATACTTTTGAAGGCCTTTTTATTACTTACACATTTGTTTATTATGGATTAAGCTCTCCGTATCCTATCATACCTCTTAAATGGTTGTCTAATTACTTTGATAATGGACAACGTATGCAAATTTGTTAGTATAAAGTGTGTTTGGAGTTGAATAATTCTATATAATTATCTTGAGTTATGGAAAGTTCCATCCCGGAAAAGCGAGACAGCCCCGGGACACTACCCCCTCCGCCACCCAACGACCTCCAGATCCAGTCCGGCCACCAGTAACGCAACCTCCACTAGATTACCCGCCCCCAACCATTTCTTCAACTTCAAAAAAGTTGGGTGCGACATCGCATCCCCAGGCTCCACAAAACCCCTGGGCCCCTCAGCCACCTCAACATTAATACGCTCTTTCCGGTGCTGCCTTATCAGCAAATCCGCAATATCCACGTGCTTCTCCCTATCCTCAACCGTCGCGTTTTTCTCCAGCACATCCGATACCACAATATCCAGTCCCCTGACCTGGGACAGTTTCTCTTTCCATTCAGAAAACCCGTCCACATCGGGAAAAGCCACGACCCTACGCCCCTTGAGCACCTGCAAC
>JAQVSH010000216.1 GCA_028700615.1 Bacteroidales bacterium | reverse complement strand
GTTTCAATATGGGGATGCATGCCCAGCGGCGTAGAGTTGACAATCAGGGTATGTTGTTTAATGTCTTCAGGAATCAGTGAATGGTATGTTCTGTATACCCCGGGACCTTCATTCCGGGAAATACTGTGTACCGTAATGCCCATTTGTTTCAGCACATAAATGACTGCTTTGGAGGCGCCACCTGTTCCCAGCACCGACGCCTGCCGATGGTTCAACGGGATTTGTTTGGCCAGACTCTCTCTGAAACCATATGCATCGGTATTAAAACCCAGTAATCGGGTATTCTTTCCGGAACGATCAATCTTAATGGTGTTGACCGCTCCGATCTCTGCAGCCTCTGGTGAAATTTCATCCAAAAAATCAAGCACTGATTCTTTATATGGGATGGTTACATTGAGCCCCCTCAAAAGAGGCTGTTCTGCAATCAAAGAAGGCAGTTCATGGATTGAAACAAGGGGAAAGTTCCGGTATTCAGCATCAGGAACTGATTCTCTCAAAAATTTTTCAGTAAAATATTTCTGGGAAAAAGAATGAGTCAGGGGAAAACCAATCAAACCGAACAGGCGCAATGACATTTTTATTCTGTCTTAGGTTTACTTAATCCTTTATATATCAGATAAGCCACAAGTATAACCGCCAGTAATCCAAATCCCAGGGATAATTCGCTATAATATTGATTAAAAAGTTCTTGCTGGGACTGGAGATAATAACCCAATACCGCAAGAATAATGTTCCACATCAGGGCGCCAAGGGTGGTATACAGCAAAAAAGGACGTAAAGGCATTTCGGCCAGACCGGCAGGAATAGAAATCAGTTGACGGATTCCCGGAACCAGTCTCCCGATAAAAGTAGAAATATTCCCGTAACGGATAAAATAAGCCTCCGCCTTTTTTATTTTATTGCTATCCAGTAAACACATCCGACCCAGACGAGAATCTGCAAAACGATAAATAATCATTTTTCCGAGTGACTTGGCCAGATAATAATTAATAATCGCACCCAATAAAGCGCCAAGGGTCCCGAACAAAATCACCAATCCCAGATCAAGATCCCCCTGGGCAGCTTTCCATGCAGCCGGAGGAATGACAACCTCCGAAGGAAAAGGGAGAAAAGAACTTTCTATGGTCATTAGCACTGTAATGGTAAAATAATTCATGTGCATCATGTACCAGGCAATGACAGATTCGTAGAAAGCAGCCATCAAAACTTAGATTTGTTTGAAGGAATGGAATGATTTTGGCAAAAACTCGAAGAAAGTATCTCCACGCAATCCCAGACGCAACGCCTCTAACGCGACCACTTCATGCGTGGCAATATTCCCAAGATTCACATCAGCGCCCAACAATTTAATAAACCAAGCCTGTTGGGGCTTATTGGGGGCCTCCCACAATACTTTTTCCGGCCCTATTTTTTCAATAATAAGCTCAATCAATCCTTTATTGGCAGAACAATCGGAATTGAAGATACCGGCCGTACCGCTTTCTCTGGCTTCAGCAATCACCTTCCAGGCTCCGGCCTTTAATTCCTGATCCATAGAACTCAACCACTTTTCGTCAGAAAGTTCCACTCCGGCAACCTTTGAGCCCACTTCAGAAAGCACCTTTACCTGCTTGGACAACACCTCAATATGACGCAATTTATCTTCCACGGGAATCTTAATGGATCCGTCAGAAATCTCAGCTACCTCCAGATGATAATCATCCACCAGACGGCGAAAAGCATCAAACATCCCCCTGATATAGAATATCTCAAAAAACGTTCCTCCGAAATAAGGCTGAATTCCTGCTGAAGTATAAATACGAATTTTCTCACGGATTCCTTTTGAAAAGACCGCGGTACCAAAACCAAATTTAACCAGATCAGTAAAATCACCGGAAGACTCGCAAAAATCCTCAGCTTCCCTGATACTCAAACCTTTATCCATCATCATGGTAAGACCTTTTTCGCGGGGTTTTGTCTCGCGAACCGGAATAAACGGAAGTTCAAAATTCATAAGGCTATGTATTAAGAGGTCGTATTATAATTCTTGTAAACATTGTTTGATCTGAGGATCTTGTGCAAACAGGGGAAAGTCCTCTAAAAAAGATTGTCTTTCCTCGGAAGATGCCGCAACCCATCCTCTCCTAAGGTGGCTAAGACCTTCATCCTGATGCTGGCTAAGCAATAAATAAGCAGCAAGCCTCAAATGAAGCACGTGGTTGCCGGGATGTGTCTGACAGGCCTGTTCCATAGTAGAAATGGCCAGATCGGGTTGTTCCTGAAATAACAAATCACCATATCCGATCCATACTTCAGGATCTTCTTTCTCAATTTGGATCAATTGACGATAAACATTCAGCGCTCTGGGCAGATCGGGAATAGACACACAGGCTCTGGCCAATGCCAGCATGGCTTCCGGATATTCAGGAGTCAGTTCAAGCGCCTTTTCGATGTGTTTAATGCCTTCCTCAACCGATGTCAGTTTGCAGGTTACCAGACCAAGCCCAAGCCATGCTGCAGCCAAAGTAGCATCCATCCCGAGGGCATACCGGTAAAACTCCAATGCAGTTTCATCATCCTGAAGTTTTTCATAATTTTCCCCGATATAACAATATGCAGCAGCACTGTCAGATTCAAGTGCTATAAATTCCTTATAGGCAAGAATGGACTCTTCATACAATCCTTTCTCTGCCAATATATTGGCCTTGTTAAAATAGGCCGAAGCATAATGTTCATTAATGGCAATCGCAAAATCGTACGACTCGACGGCTTTATCAAAATTTCCAAGACGACCATAGGCAATCCCGAGATTGTACCAGACATGTTCAGAAAAAGGATCCTCATCCAGAAATTTCTGATAAAACAATACACTCTTTTTACAATCATCCAGCTTTTCCCAGCAATAAGCCAGGTCATAATAAATCATATAATCTTCGGAACTCAGCGATCTGGCTTCTTCCAGATAACGAAGCGCCATCAGATACTGACCACTCCGTTCCAAAAGTATACCTATGCGGTGAGCTGCCGAATCCTTGTCTTCACCGGAAATTGAATAACCTTTTTCAAAAGCCCGCAAAGATTCACGGGTTTTATCCATCTGTAACAAGGCCTCTCCTTTCAATAAATAAACCTCATAATCGCAATCTGCAGACCCGGAAAGACGCTCCAGAATCTGCACGGCTTCCGCAGGCCGCCCCTTATCGATCAGAATTTCACAAACTCTTTGCTGAATGGATTCAGATCCCGGATAAGTATTCATTGCATATTTGGCAACACGGGCAGCATGATTAAAATCACCCATATCAAGGTAATAATCAATCACATCCTCCAGTTCATGCACATCAAAAAAATACCGTGCCTTGTGATCTAACATGTCCTCAAATCGCCGGACAGACTCAAGCATATCGCTATTGTCCTCTTCAAAAAACCAATCTTTTTTTTCGTCCATGAAAGCAAAAATCTACAATTCTGCAAAGTTACAACTTTATTCTTGGGGTTAATTCATCATGAGTCCAAAACATATAAAACCATACTGGATTTTTTTTGTAAAAAGACTTGGATATCAAAAAATATATTATGTTTGCAATACCATATTAATATCATTTTAATATCACTCGAAAAATGGAAACTAAAGAATTTGATTTCAAAGGCATGGTTATGTCAGGCTTTCTGATGCTCTTCATTTTACTGGTTATTTATCTTGCGGCAGCCTATCAGATTTACCTGGCGATTGCACTAAAAGCCGGGATTTTTGTACTCTTCGGGATACTTACGTTTATTGCAGCCGTTGTGCTATCCTTCGGATTTGTATTGCTTGAACCCAACGAACTTAAGGTAATTACCTTCTTTGGCAAATACAGCGGTACTTTGCGTAGAAATGGTTTTTCATACATTAATCCTTTTTACGGAGGGCAGAAATTAAACCTGCGTGCCCGGAATCTGGACGTTCCGCCGATCAAAGTGAACGACAAAACCGGGAATCCCATCATGATCGGCCTGGTTCTGGTATGGAAATTGAAAGACACGTATAAAGTCATGTTCGAAATTGACACCCGGAGTATGACCACCACGGTGACTACTAATACTTCCCACGGAGGAACAAGTCAGTATGAAGTGGCTGCCAATAATCTCAAAGGCATTATGACTGCCTGCGAAAATTTTGTAAAAATCCAAAGCGACTC
>JAQVSH010000215.1 GCA_028700615.1 Bacteroidales bacterium | reverse complement strand
CCCAGGTTGATGCATGAAAGGACAAAATATGGGATGGCTTTTGCGAGGAGGATTAATAGGGGTTTCATGGGGGAAACCAGTAAAACTTCCATGGTTCCTGTTTCTTTTTCCCTTACAATGGCGATGGAGGTCATCATGGCGCAGATCAGCATCAGAATCATTCCCAGTACGCCCGGAACAAAATTATAGGCTCCCTTCATTTGCGGGTTATACAATAGTTTTATTTCCGGTGTAATTTGATAGGGAATGCTGTTTTGCGCCAGGAGGGTTTGCTGATAATCTCCGATGATGGCAGAAGCATAATGGGTGAGGGAGGCTGCGTTATTAGGATCTGTGGCGTCTGCAATTAACTGGATTTGCGCTTTGCCGGTATGAAGGAGGGTTTCGTTAAACCTTTCTCCGAAAACTACGATCAGGTGCGCCTTCCCCTCCTGAAAGACTTTACTTATTTCAGCCGGGTTGCTGATATATTGCGTAATGTTGAAGTACTCGCTGGCATTCAGACGTTCTGTAATCTGCCGGGTGGCGATATCCACAGAAGGATCGTAAATGGCTATTTTCGAGTTTTTGACTTCTGTGGTAATGGCAAATCCGAATAAGATGATCTGGATTAACGGCATGAGTAACAATATCATCATAGTCCGGGTGTCCCGGGAAATGTGATAAAACTCTTTCCGGACAAAAGCGAGAAATGTATTTCTACTCCCTGATCTCATGGTTAATTTGCTGTTCTTTTGGCCTTGCGCGCTAATTGAAGGAAGACGCTGTCCATATTTTGTGTATTAAACTGTTTTTTAAGATTTTCGGGAGTGTCGAGGGCTTCGATTCTCCCGTCTACCATAATAGAAACGCGGTCACAATATTCGGCTTCGTCCATGTAGTGTGTGGTTACAAAAACAGTGATTCCCCGGGAGGTGGCTTCATAAATGAGTTCCCAGAACTCTCTGCGGGTTACAGGATCCACTCCGCCGGTGGGCTCGTCCAGAAATACCACTTTGGGCTCATGAAATATGGACACCGAAAAAGCTAATTTTTGTTTCCATCCCAACGGGAGCTCTTTTACCAGGGTATTTCTTTCTTTATCAAAATGCAGCCGCCGGAGTAAATCTCCCGTTCTACCGTCTATTTCCATTTCAGGTATGCCGTATATCCCGGCAAAAAGACGGATGTTTTCCCAGACTTTCAGGTCATTATACAATGAAAATTTTTGGCTCATATAGCCGATGTTTTTCTTAACCTGCTCGGATTCTTTACGGATATCAAACCCAGCAACCAGGCCTTTTCCCGAAGTGGGCTTACTTAGCCCGCAAAGCATCCTCATGGCCGTGGTTTTCCCGGCCCCGTTGGCGCCAAGGAATCCGAAAATCTCTCCCTGCTTTACGTCAAATGAAATATGATCTACGGCAGTAAAAGATCCGAAACGTTTTACCAGGTCATGGACCTCAATAACCTTCTGTGGGACAATATTTTGTATTTTAGTCCTCTGATGCATCGGATCATGGGGTATATGTGTGTCTTTATTCATGATTTGTGAGTTGCATAAAGCAGTCTTCAATCGTGGCGGTTATGGGTTGAATGAGGATCTCTTCATTCCCTTTTTCCAGTAAGAATTTCTCCAGTTCTTTTTCTATGAGGGATCCATCATAGCAAGTGATGTGATGAGCATCTCCAAAAGCAAAACAGGTCTTTACATTTTTATTCGAACGCAGGTCATTCAGCAGTTTGTGCATATTCTTACCCCGGACCGCCCAGAGAGGGTCTTGATATTGAGTAATCATGTTTTGCGGGGAATCAATCCGGAGAATTCTGCCACCGGTCATAAAGGCAATCCGGTCGCATAGTCCGGCTTCGTCCATGTACGGGGTAGATACCAGAATGGTAATGCCCTGTTCCCTGAGGCTTTTGAGCATCTCCCATAATTCTTTGCGGGAGACGGGATCTACTCCGGTAGTGGGCTCATCCAAAAACAAAATGTCCGGTTTATGAATCAGGGCGCAGCACAGTGCTAATTTTTGTTTCATTCCTCCGGACAAAGCTTTGGCCCGTCGTGTTTTGAAGGGTTCTATCTGTTGATAGATATTTTTGATCAGATCATAATTTTCTTCTATGGTGGTGTTGAATACCGTAGCAAAAAACTGAAGATTTTCTTCTACCGTCAGATCCTGATAGAGGGAGAACCTTCCCGGCATATAGCCTACACGGGTACGGATTTCCCTGTAATCTTTTATAATATCCAGGCTTCCTATGTTTGCATTTCCTTTATCCGGAAGAATCAGGGTGGTCAATATGCGGAACAGGGTGGTTTTCCCCGCCCCGTCAGGGCCGATCAATCCAAAGATTTCACCCGGTTCCGCTTCAAAACAGATGTCTTGCAGCGCCGGAGTTTTTGCGTAGGATTTACTGATATGGCTGACGGTAACTGCTTTCATTTTTCGCTCAACAAGATATTGCCGTACATGCCGATTTTCAGGTACCCGTCATTTTTGACCGCTATTTTTACTGCATACACAAGGTTTGCCCTTTCGTCTCTGGTCTGTATGGTTTTTGGAGTGAACTCGGCTTTGTCGGAGATCCATTCGATGGTTCCCTGATATTCTCTTGATTCTGTTTCTCCGAAGTCGGCGAATACTTTGACGTTTTGTCCGGCTTTAACCTGGGTAAGCTGGCTTGAGACGAGGTACGCCCTCAGTTTCATGTTTTCGGTGTCAGCAATTTTATAGAGGGCCTTCCCCTGGGAAGTCACTTCGCCGGCTTCGGCATATTTAACCAGCACGGTGCCTTTTACCGGATTGATGATCTGGCACTTTTTTAACTGATCTTCCAGTTGTTCTATTTGTACTTCCAGCGTAGCAACGTCTTCGCTGATGCTGTTTGAGGAAATGGACAGGGTGGATTTCTGGGCTTCCAGTTGTTTTTCAAGAAAAGCAATTTGTGCATTGATGTCATCCAGTTGTTTCTGATTGGCAGCTTTTGCATAGAGTAGATTTTCCATTCGTTTTTTCTCTGTCTTTTGGGTAGCAATTTGCTGTTCAATGCTGGCAATTTGCTTCCGGATTTCCGGACGACGGCTTTCGACGGCTTTTATATTGGCCTGTAATTGTTTTTTGCGGAGATACAGGGGTATGCTGTCAATGGCTCCGGCTCTTTGGCCGGTTTCCAGCATCTGACCTTCCCGGACATCAAAAGAAAGAATTTTCCCATTGGCTTCGCATGAAACAATCACTTCTGTGGTTTCAAAGGTTCCGGAGGCATCATATGGTCCGTTTTTGTCTGAGCAGGCGCTCAGTAACAAAAATCCGAGGGAAAGCAGAATAGAGTATGCGGGTTTCATAGGATTGATTTTTTGTATTCTATGCGTTTAATGATTGGTGATGTTTTTCAGGTTGTATATGGAGAGCAGCAACTGAATCTCATGCAAGGCTTTGTCCTGTCTGGCCAGATCTTCGGCGTGAATTTCCCTGATCAGGTCAGAAACCGAAAGGGTCCCGTTTTCAACCTTTGCTTCAGCCGATTTTTTGATGCGGTTGCGAAGCGAAATGATCTCATCATCACTTTTAAGCTGTTCAAGGATTTTCTTGATTTCATGGTTTTGTTGGGTCACTTTTAACCGGGTATTGTATAAAAAAGTTTCTTCCTGAACATTTACCGATTGTTGACTGATCCCTATTTTGCGAAGATTATTTTTTTGGGTATAAAGCCCCCCGAGGTTCCAGGAAAGCCGCGTCCCGGCAATATAGAATGGGGAAAATCCCTTTTCCAGCATATTGAGTCCGGGATTGCCAAAGCCACCCTGCACAAATAATCCGATTTTTGGTCTATTTCCCGATTTTACGGTGTTTTCCTGACTGGTATAAAAATCATGTTGCGCTTCAAATAATTCCAATTCGGGGCGGTTGATGGACAGAGAAGAATAAACAGGAATTTCTCCGCCGGGTTTGATAAAAAGGGTGGCCTCCCCGATAGAATCTGCAATCATGGCAGAGAGCATTTCTCTGTAAGCATTCTCAGTCGCGGTCAATTCTGTGCGGCGTTGTCCGGTTTTCAGCTGTTCCACCCTGACGGCATCCAGATCGGATGCATTGGCGATACCATTTTGCATCCAGGCATTGATTTTTTCGTAGTTGGTCTGAAGTTCCTGCTGAAGAATTTCATTTTGTATTAATAGTTCCC
>JAQVSH010000214.1 GCA_028700615.1 Bacteroidales bacterium | reverse complement strand
TGCTGGCCATCTACGGACTCTTCAACGAAGAAACGGATTCGTTTGATGCCGCCGCACAATCTGCAGCAGACATTAATCAGATCAGAGTCTCTCTGGAAGGGCTGAAAGATCATCATGAAATATGCTCCAGAAGCAGAGAGAATCTGGACACATGGCAACAAGCCAGAAAAATTCTCGGTCAAATGCAACAGTTGTACCGGGATTTGAAAATCGGGGATACGGATTACTCAGCTATTTTGGAGAAAGTGGAAAAAATGGCCATTTCTCCGGATCAACGAAAAATTCACAGTTTATTAAATCAGATCCATGAGAAAGGATATATTCCCCTTCATTTGGAAAAAGCCCGCCAATATCTTGAAGAAAGTCGCGAAAAAAGCTATCATTTTCACGGACTGGAAGATATGGAGCTTTCTACCCAGCTTCTCATGCGTGAAGCGGTCAGACGGGGAGTCCATGTGGAAATTCTTGACCGGGAGGAAAATTTCATCAGATTATCTCAAAAGGATAAAGTGGAATATGTATGCCAGGCCACCAAAACCTCGCTGGACAATTACGTAAGTATTCTGGCCATGGAAAACAAGGTGGTGACAAAAAAAATACTGGATGAACATGGCATCAGAACCCCGAAGGGAGCCCATTACAATCAGCCGGAGGTAGCCCGTTCAGACTATGAGTATTATAAAGACAAAGCCATTGTGATTAAACCCAAGTCCACAAATTTTGGAAAAGGGATTACGATCTTAAAGAAAAACAATGATCGTGAGGTCTATATCAGAGCGATATACATAGCTTTTAACGAAGATTCTTCTGTGCTGATTGAAGAATTTATCGAAGGAAAAGAGTTTAGAATATTTGTTCTAAACCATCAGGTTGCAGGTATATTGCACCGGGTTCCCGCCAATGTATCAGGAGACGGGATCCGGACAATACGGGAACTGGTTGACAAAAAAAATGAGGACCCCCTGAGAGGGAAAGGATACCGCACCCCTCTGGAAAAAATCAGTCTGGGAGAGGCCGAAGCCATGTTTCTGAAAACCAACCACAAGAACTTTGATTATATCCCGTCTAAAGAAGAAATTGTGTTTTTGAGGGAAAATTCTAATATAAGTACCGGAGGCGACAGCATTGATTATACGGATGAAATCCCTGAATCTTATAAGCAAATTGCCGTAAAGGCGGCTCGTGCATTGAATGTCAAAATCACGGGACTGGACATGATTATTCCCGATTATACTCAGGAGGCAACAGAAGATAACTACGCGATTATTGAGATGAACTTTAATCCGGCCATTCATATCCATTGCCATCCTTATCAGGGAGTCAACAGAAAACTGGATGCAAAAATCATGGATATGCTGGGTTTTTCTTTTTCCGGATAATAGGCCCGGATCCCGGCGGGAGTGGTTTCAGAATTTAATGATCAGGGTTGAAGGAATATCCACCAGCCAGGTATTCTTTCCGGAAATTAAACGAATCCATCCATCCATACTGACCATCATCAAATCGTACGCACAGAGAAAGTCTTTGTCCGTTTTCATTTCCTCCAATATTTCGAAGGATCCCGCATTCTGGCGCATAATTTTTAAGGTTTCTTCTGTGGCCGATTTTTTAAGAAGCAAACCGGGGTCCAGAATGGTCAGATGAACATGCGAATTTAGAACGAGTCTCCAGGCATAATTTAACAAGGATATATCCGCTTCGGAAAACACGAAAATAAAAACATGCTGAATCTCTGAAAGATTTTTATTAATCAGAATACCAACCGGTATTTCAGTCTTTTCCAGAAGTGTACGGGTTCCTTCATCCATAGGTATCTTTTTGGAGGAAGTCCCTTTACCGGTCATGCTGTGAATGATTTTTCCCGGATCAATAAATCTGGTAGTAAAACCAAGAATCCGGCCCAGTAAAGTTCCCTCATAGATGGACTGCCCCGGACCGATAAGCAACATGTCATAACCGCCTTTATTGGCAACTTCGCAAATATCGGAACGGATATCATTGGATACCTTAAAAAGTGTGGTAATCTTCTGATTCAGCACTTTAGATTCTTCTATGAGCGGAGTAAAACATTCTTCCTCATATTCTCCAATATTTACCTGATTCAATTCATTGTTGGGAGATAAATGCATCACAGTTACCGGAGGATTTTCATGGTTTTTTTTCACAAAATAATGGGCCAGCCTCAATAGAATTTTCCCCCTCTCCGGATCAGCGTATGAGACCAAAATGCGGTACTGATCATTTTGGCCGGCATTAGAGAATTGTATTTCCGTTTTTTCTTTAAAAAGCCTCCCGACAAGATCCAAAATAGGACTGGTCATAAAAGTAGTAAACAGAGCCATGATCACCATCATGGTGAAAATTTCCGGAGTTAATACTCCCAGATCATATCCGATGTTTAGCACGACCAGTTCCATCAGTCCGCGGGTATTCATCAGAGCTCCGATCGACAGGCTGTCCCGCCAGGACTGCCCGACAAATCTTGCAGACAGGGCGCTTCCTATAAATTTTCCGAATATTGCAACCAGAATGATGATCCCGGTAATTTTCCACATAGAAGGATCGTTCAATAATTCAAGGTTTGTCCTCAACCCGGTATACACAAAAAACAAAGGCAATAACAGGACAAGCGCCACATCTTCAATTTTTTCCACAAGGATGCTTCTGAATTTCAGGTTATCCGGCATAATGGCCCCTGCCATGAAAGCCCCAAATAATGCATGAATGCCAATAATTTCAGTAGCATACGAAGAAAGGATGAGTGTCAAAAAGAAAATGGCGACAATGGGTTTACTCATATTTTCCCGGGAAGGGTGCAAATCTCCGACCCGTTTCAAAAAGGGTCTGACCACTCCTATCATCAACAGTATATACAAAACCGCCAATAGAATTACGTAAAAAGAACTCACAAAAGAGCCGGCCTCCGTAATGGCAACTACTGCTGCCAGCAGGCACCATGCAGTGATATCATTCAAAGCTGCGCTGGTAATTACAATGGTCCCCAGATGGGTTTTATGAATTCCTCTTTCATGAACAATTCTTGCCAAAACAGGAAACGCGGTAATACTCAGGGCTATCCCTATAAACAGGGAAAATGAGATAAACCGGGCTCCGTGAGGGGCAAAGGTCTGATAGAGAAAATAGGCTAATCCTATTCCCAGGGTAAAGGGAATATAAATACTGGTCTGACTGATCACCACTGCATCCCGGGCCTGATTTTTCAATGATTTTACATCCAGTTCCATTCCCACCATGAACATAAACAGAATCAGGCCTATCTGGCTCAAAACATTCAGACTACCCAACGAATCCGGAGGAAATAAAGCCGCAGAAAATTCAGGCATCCACACTCCGGCAAAAGAAGGGCCCAGAACAATACCCGCTATGATTTCTCCAATGACAGTGGGTTGTCCGATTTTTTTACAAATCCAGCTGAATATTCTTGCCACGATAATAATCGTAACAATTTGCGATAACAAAACGGCCAGAGGATGAGACATATTCAGCGTCTGTATATCCAAAAACTCCAGCCACTGACTCGCCCTGATCTCCGGAACAATTACATTCCTGCCGATTTCCAGTTTTTCTCCAAAGTAAAAGACCCAGTATAACAGAAATGAAAATCCTGTTATCACCGAAAGATAGAATATGATGTTTCTGATTCTTTTCATATCCTGAGCCCTACAAACCCCGAATGGGTTTAATATTGTAAAGTTAAAGATTTCGCGCCGGTTTTCGTCTCGTGATGCAAATTTCCGGATATTAAAAAAAGAAAAAAACCGGTCCGGGTTTAAAATGTGTATAATTTGTTAAAAATAGTCCCTGAAATGAGGATATTTTACATCTTAATCCCATAGATTTGTGTGAATAGTTGAGGGGATAGCATTCGTTGCAAAGAATGACGAAAGAGGGTTTTGAATAATAACCAATAAATGACAAAAGAATGAAAAAATTAGCTCTGTCTGTCTGTTTATTATGTACTAGTCTGCTCTGTTTTTCGCAGACCACAACGTGGAAATATGAACAAAACCGCTTGGGAGATCATTGGTTTGTCTCAGCCGGTGTAGGCACTCAGGTGTATTTTGGAGAAAGTGACGATCTGGGATCTTTTTCCGACCGGATGAAACCCGCTTTTGATTTTTCCGTGGGAAAATGGTTTGCTCCTGCCATC
>JAQVSH010000213.1 GCA_028700615.1 Bacteroidales bacterium | reverse complement strand
ATAAAAAGAAAATCGAAAAGCATGCCGGTGATTACAATGCCTTCTTCTCCAAGTTGCCGGGAGGCGCGTTTGAACACGATCGCCTGAGTGATAAGTCTGAGAAGAATAAGTGGGAGGAGAAGCCACCATAATTTAAATGCAATAACAGAATATAAAGTTGCAGCATAGAGCATCAGTCGGCTCAGGGGTTCTAACAACAGAAATAGTTTATCCCTTGATTTATAGTATCTTCTTGCGTTTGCGTACTTTTTCACATACTGCTTTCGTAGTCTTTGATTCAAAGGAATTTCCGCGAGTGTTTTTCCTTCCGGTTCCAGGCAAACAGCGGTGTTTTTACTGTTGGCATTGTCTTGGATAAAGAGATCGTCTTCTCCGAAAAACAACTGTGTTCGGGTTGAAAATCCATTACCCTCGAAAAAAAACCGTTTTCTGAAAGCCATGTTTCTGTGCACGGCCATATAGGGTTTTCTTCTGATCGCCTGACCGAGATAGTGTAATCCATTAAAAAAAACCTCATAACGAATTTTTCGGTTATCTGAATTTTTTTTTCGGAGGTAGGAACTATATCCTATGAGAATCGATTCTTCGGAATTAAAATATTTCTGAAGTGTCGACAACCAATTAGGGCCCGAAGGAACGCATTCAGGTTCTGAAAAAATCACCTGATCATACGAAGCTGCTTTCAGACCTACAATGAGTGCCAGTTTATTTCCCGTATAGAAACGATCTTCTTTTTGGACAAAGGTGCTTCTCAGATTGGGATATTGAAGAGACATTTCAGATAAAAGGGTGTTTGTTTCGTCAGAAGAGCAGTCGTTGACTACAATTACTTCAAAATCAGCATCGTATTTTTGATTTAGAAATACCGGCAGATTTTTTCCCAGACGTTCCATTTCATTCTTTGCTGCAATCACAATAGAAACGGGTACAGGGACATTGGGAAGGTCTTTGATGCGTTTTTTTACCCTAAAAGCAATTTTTCCAAAAATGAAAAAATAATAATATGTTTGTACAACAAATGCCAGAATCGCTGTTATACATATAATTAAGTCGATAGATTCTATATGGGTTCCCAAAAAAAACATGGTGAAATGATGTATAAAACCGGGGGACAAAAATAGCGTTTTTACATGGTTTATATCTGCTGATTTTTTATTTTTTTAAAATATATATTTGGCACGAAGTTTGCTTTGTTTTTATATGCAAAAGCATATCGTAGCTTGCAGATAGTAGTTAGTTAAGTAGTTAGTTTCTGTGTTTAAGGAAAGAGTGCTGTCGTGAGACACCACTCTTTTATTTTTATGGTTTTTGCTTTCCCGCATACCCTTGAATCATTGCTATTATCGAAAAAATCGTGTAGGTTTGCACCTTTGTCAAACCATGGTTAATGTTGTTTCTATGTACATTGAAAATCAACTGCTTAAGTTAGTAAAAGAGGCTGTGTTCTCTTTGTACGGAGTCTCTGTCTCTGAGGGAATTGCCCAAGTTCAGGAAACAAGAAAAGAGTTTGAAGGGGACCTTACTTTAGTGGTTTTTCCTTTATTGAAAATTTCTAAAAGTAATCCTGAAAAAACAGGGCAGGAAATAGGTCAATGGATTCTTCAGCATTGTCCGGAGGTCGATTCTTTCAATGTGATTAAAGGTTTTCTGAATTTTTCCCTGTCACAATCCTATTGGTTAACTGCTTTACAAAATCTGGATACACAATATCCTGATACAGGAGTGACTCCCCGCAATTTTATGGTGGAGTATTCTTCTCCGAACACCAATAAACCATTGCATTTAGGCCATGTCAGAAATAATCTGCTGGGTTATTCGGTTTCCCGGATTTTGCAGGCCAATGGCCATAAAGTGGTGAAAGTTAACCTGGTGAATGATCGTGGCATTCATATCTGTAAATCCATGCTGGCCTGGCAAAAATTTGGTAAAGGGGTGACCCCCGAATCTTCCGGAAAGAAGGGAGACCATTTGGTGGGCGATTTCTATGTGATGTTTGACCAGATCTATAAAAAAGAGATAAAACAACTTGTTCAGGAGGGAATGTCTGAACAGGAGGCTGAAAAAAATGCCCCTTTGCTTTTAGAAGCCCAATCGATGCTGAGGCGTTGGGAAGCCAAAGATCCGGAAATTATGGGTTTATGGAAAACTATGAATGCATGGGTTTATGATGGTTTTGACAAGACCTATGCAGCCATGGGAGTAGACTTTGACAAAGTTTACTATGAATCCCAGACTTATTTGCATGGAAAGGAAATTGTACAGAAGGGCCTCGAATCGGGGGTGTTTTTTAGAAAAGAAGACGGTTCGGTCTGGGTTGACCTGACGGATGAGGGGCTGGATCAGAAACTTCTTTTGCGCAGTGATGGAACCTCAGTGTATATGACGCAGGATTTAGGAACTGCCTGTCAGAGGTTTTCGGAATATCCCCTGGATGAGTTAATCTACGTGGTGGGGAATGAACAAAATTACCATTTTCAGGTACTGGCCCTGGTGTTATCTAAGCTGGGGTATGACTGGGCCAGGTTTATACATCATATGTCCTACGGAATGGTTGAACTTCCCAGCGGAAAGATGAAATCCAGAGAAGGAACCGTTGTGGATGCAGATGACCTGATTGAGGGGATGATTGCCACCTCCGCAGAAATGTCGGCTGCTCTCGGAAAACTGGATGATTGTTCTCCCGAAGAAAAAGAACGGATTGTTCGTACCATCGGTTTGGGCGCTTTGAAATATTTTATTTTGAAAGTGGATCCTCGCAAAAATATGCTTTTTGATCCTCAGGAGTCCATCGATTTCAACGGGAATACAGGTCCGTTTATTCAATATACACATGCCCGGATCCGTTCGGTGATCCGTAAGGCGGAGGCTTTGGGTTTTATGCCCTTCGGACACTTTTCTGCCGGGTTGTCCCTGTCTGCTAAAGAAAGATATTTATTAAGACTATTGTGCAGATATCCGTCTGTGCTTCGTGAATCGGGTGAAAATCTGAGCCCGGCACTTCTGGCAAATTATCTGTATGAGTTGACCAAAGAATATAATCAGTTTTATCATGATTATCCTATTTTGCACGAAGAAAATCCGGAATTGCGCAATTTCCGTCTTTTCCTTTCGGAACGGACTTCCGGTATTATCCGTGCGGGGATGGATCTGTTAGGTATTGATGTTCCTGAAAAAATGTAAATCACTTTTCTATGTTTGATAATTTATCAGATCGTTTGGAAAGAGCGTTTAAGCTCCTCAAAGGCCAGGGAAAAATCACCGAGATTAACGTGGCCGAAACCCTGAAGGATGTTCGTAAAGCCTTGCTGGAGGCGGATGTGAATTACAAAATTTCCAAAACCTTCACGGACAATGTCAAACAAAAGGCTCTGGGCATGGACGTACTCAATGCCGTCAAGCCGGGTGAGATGATGATTAAGATTGTCCACGATGAGTTAACGGAATTGATGGGTGGAGCCGCCAGCGAGCTGAATCTTAAGGGCTCTCCTGCAGTGGTTCTGATGTCCGGACTTCAGGGGTCAGGTAAAACCACTTTTTCAGGTAAATTGGCTTTGTGGCTGAAATCCAAAAAAAGTCGGTTGCCTTTGTTGGTTGCCTGCGATGTATACCGTCCTGCTGCCATTGAACAGCTGAAAGTATTGGGAGAACAGACAGGAATACCTGTGTATACCGAAGAAGGCAATAAAAATCCCGTGGAGATCGCCCGTGCTGCAGTAAAACACGCTGCCCTGCACGGATATAATGTGGTCATTGTCGATACTGCAGGACGTCTTGCGATTGATAAGGAAATGATGGATGAGATTTCAGCGCTGAAATCAGCCCTGAATCCCCAGGAAACGCTTTTTGTTGTGGATTCCATGACCGGACAGGATGCAGTCAACACGGCCAAAGAGTTTAATGACCGCCTTGATTTTAACGGGGTCATTCTTACAAAACTGGATGGAGATACCCGTGGCGGGGCTGCGCTTTCGATCATGTCTGTGGTGAACAAACCGATTAAGTTTGTCAGTACCGGTGAAAAAATGGAAGCACTGGATATCTTCCATCCAAGTCGTATGGCCGACAGAATTCTGGGTATGGGAGATATTGTTTCCCTGGTAGAAAGGGCCCAGGAACAATTTGATGTGGAAGAAGCCAGAAGGCTGCAGAAGAAGATTGCTAAAGATCAGTTTGAT
>JAQVSH010000017.1 GCA_028700615.1 Bacteroidales bacterium | reverse complement strand
CTTTCGATGCGGGGATTCTTTTTGCTACCGGGAAAAGTGATCTCAATCAAACTTCTATTAATGCCCTGACTTCTTTTGCCGAGACTTTAAAAAATAATCCCGATACTTATGTGGGCATTCAGGGACATACTGATAATACCGGCAGTCGTTCCCTCAATGAAAAACTGTCTCTGGAACGTGCCAATTCTGTAGCAAACTTCTTACGCGGAAAGGGTGTTGAAGATTCCCGTATGACTACCGAGGGGAAGGCATACGATGTTCCTGTAGCGGATAATACAACGGTAGAAGGCCGTGCAAAAAACCGCCGTGTGGAGATCCTGATTAAAGCGAATGAAAAGATGATTCAGGATGCACAGAAGGAAAGCATGTAGTTTGTTTTATCTTGCAATAAGCAGCCAGGCATCCTGAAATTCATCAGGATAGTTTGTGTGTATCTGTCTGATTTGATTTCTGGATTCGTTTTCATCGTTGGATGAAAATACACAAACTCTGTACATGCCCTGAGGGTTCTGTAATAGTTTAACATTATAGTTCCGGTTGATCATTTTGGCTTTCAGGGCCTGTGCATTGTTGTAGTTCTGAAAACTACCTATAATGACATTGTATCTCTGAATCGCTCCGGATTCTCCGGGAGCCATAGAAACTTCCTCGGAACGGGATACTACTTTAGTATCAGAACTGGTTGCATTTACTGCAGAAACGGGTTTTGCAGCAGGGGCTTCACCTACTACAACCGGAGAGGGAGGTACGGGAAGTGATGACGGTTTGCTCGATTTACAGGCGGAAAAAGTAAGAGCAATGGCGCAAAAAGACACAATTACCTTATTCATATGATAGCTGATTAAATGGATTGGCGACAGATGATTTTTTGACTGGCAAAGTTGATAAAATTTTTGATGAATTCAAAGTTCGGGGTTTCCCGAAGGATGTTTCAGATCAGAAGATACCCAGGTTTTGTATTTTTCTTGACAGCGGGATTTCGAAGGCTGTCAGTACGTCACGGAGATTTTTGATTTTTTCAATCAGCGCGTTTATTTGATGACAGGAATAATCACCCGAAATCACCAGCATGAAATCGGTCGATTTCCAGTCTTCCAGCAATATTTTTTCTGGAGTTCGGTTTAATATAAGGGTATAAGTCATTTCCTGATCGTCCTGATACCTGAAACAGGGGAACAGGTTTTTAAAAGGCGTTTCCTGAGAAAGTTTCCAGTCCAATCCCTGATTCAGTATCCATGCCAGACGATAATCCGTTTCGTGGGAAGCGATTCCGAGGATAAAAACCGTCTGGTTTCCGGCCGATTCTAAGTTGAACTTTCTTTTTCCCATGATGACTTGCTCAGATTAGACAGTGCTATTTCAGAGGCATGTTGTTCGGCTTCCTTTTTGGATTTTCCAAAGCCTTCTCCCAGTAATTTTTCTCCAATCCATATGTTTGTACGAAACATAGAAGAGTAGTTCTTTTCATGGTTTGCCCCTGCTGAGTCAAATTTAATAAAGATTTTATTTTTTTGGGCCTGTTCGATCAGACGACTTTTAAAGTCTGTCTCGGTTTCGATCAGATTCATCAGATCCACATACTCTTTCAGAATATGCCGGATTACATAATGGCGGGTTTTTTCATATCCTTTATCAAGATAGATGGCTCCAATCAGTGCTTCCAATGCGTCACCAAAAATTCTTCGTTTTTGATGATCAATCCGGGTATTGGCAACCATTGCCCGATCCAGTCCCATTTTATAGGCCACTTCTTCGAGATGGGATCTCTGAACAATTTTAGAACGGATCTGAGTTAAAAACCCCTCCCGCTTTCCGGGGAATTTTTTAAATAAATATTCTGCAATAATGGCGTCGAGAATGGCATCTCCAAGGTATTCCAGCCGTTCGTTGTTGATTAACAATCCGTCCCCATGTTCAATGGAAGCGGATTTATGCAGAAAGGCCAGCTCATACAGGCTTATTTTGCCTGGCCGGATGCCGAGCTCTCTGTGTAAAAAACAATAAAACTCCTTATCAGAATGCATAAGGAGTTTTATTGAATCTAGTATTCGTTTAATCAAGCGTCCGGGTTTTTGAAAATCAAAGTGGAATTATGTCCTCCAAAACCAAAAGTGTTACTGAGTGCGTAACGGATATTTCTCTTCTGGGCTTTGTTGAATGTGTAATTCAGACTTGGAATTTCCGGATCATCAGTAAAGTGATTGATGGTCGGAGGTACCAGACTGTTTTGTATAGCCAGAATTGAGGCTATTGACTCAATGGCTCCGGTTGCTCCCAACAGATGGCCCGTCATAGATTTGGTGGAGCTGATGTTCAGTTGCTTTGCATACTCTCCAAACAGGCGTATGATGGCTTTGACCTCAGAACCGTCTCCAAGAGGAGTGGAAGTTCCGTGAACGTTGATATAATCGATTTCTTCCGGCTTGATTCCCGCATCTTCAATGGCGGCTTTCATCGACATGAAAGCTCCTTCTCCTTCAGGTTGAGGTGCAGTCATGTGGTAAGCATCTGCTGTCATTCCACCTCCGACAATCTCCGCATAGATTCTGGCGCCCCTGCTGACCGCGTGCTCATATTCTTCTAAAACGAGAGCACCGGCACCTTCTCCGATTACAAATCCATCTCTGTCTTTATCAAAGGGGCGTGAAGCCGTTTTAGGGTCATCGTTGCGTGTTGAGAGTGCCTGAAGACTGTTAAAACCGCCAACGCCGGCTTCATTAATGCTGGCTTCAGATCCTCCCGAAATGAAAATATCGGCTTTCCCTAAACGAATATTGTTATAGGCGTCAATAATGGCATGTGTTGAAGATGCACACGCAGAAACCGTCCCAAAGTTGGGGCCTTTAAAACCAAAACGAATAGCAATATGACCTGCGGCAATGTCAGAAATCATTCTGGGAATGAAAAAGGGGCTAAACCTTGGAGTTCCGTCTCCAAGGGAAAAACCTTTTACCTCCTCAGTGAACGAAACCAAACCTCCGATCCCTGAACCCCAGATTACTCCGGCGCGATAAGGGTCGGTTTTTTCAAGATTCAATCCGGAGTGTTCTATGGCTTCCGTTGCGGCAACCAATGCATACTGAGCAAAAGGGTCATATTTACGTACTTCCTTACGATCCATCCATGCTGACGGGTCAAAATTTTTGACCTCACAAGCAAAGCGTGTTTTAAATTTGGATGCGTCAAATCGAGTAATAAAATCTGCTCCGCTCACCCCATTCATCAAACCATTCCAAAATTCGGGAACAGTATTCCCAATTGGGGTAAGAGCACCGAGGCCGGTAATTACAACTCGTTTTAATTGCATAACTTTCACAAACAGTGATTACTTGTTGATATTCTCTTCAATGTAGGAAATGGCAGCTCCAACGGTGGCAATGTTTTCAGCCTGTTCATCAGGAATACCAATATTAAACTCTTTTTCGAACTCCATAATCAGTTCGACAGTGTCAAGAGAATCTGCTCCCAAGTCATTCGTGAAGCTTGCTTCGGGGGTTACTTCACTCTCATCAACACCTAGTTTGTCAACAATAATTGCTTTTACTCTTGATGCAATGTCAGACATATTCTTCTGTTTTTAGGTTAATACTAAACAATGCCCTCTTATTTAAGAGGTATTTGATGCTGCAAAGAAATATATTTCTGCGAAAATATTCAAATTATTTGAATGAATGTTGTGGATTCTGGTTTTGTTTTGCTTTTTTTATTAAATTAAACCCCTGGCTGCCAATTTTATACTTATTCACCCTCCGGATAAATATATTATTTATGGGGCCTTCTTTACGATGATTGGCGGATTAAACCGTTAAAAATCTTAATTTTGTCCGGAAATTAATGTCGTTCGTTATGCACAATCTGGCCATTTTCGCTTCGGGCTCCGGTACCAATGCCGAGAGGATCGTTCGTTATTTTCAGGATGATCATCGGGTCAGTATCCGGCTGATTGCTTCTAATCGTCCGGATGCTTACGTCCTGCAGAGGGCGGAAAAACTTAACATTCCTTCTTTTATTTTTACCCGGGAGGAATTTTACCGGACAGATAAGGTGTTGCAAAAAATGAAGGATGAAAAAATTTCGTGGATTATTCTGGCGGGATTTCTCTGGAAGGTGCCTGACAATCTGGTTCAGGCCTATTCCGGGCGGATGATCAATATTCATCCGGCTTTATTGCCTGCATACGGAGGCAAAGGAATGTACGGGGAATATGTCCATAAGGCGGTGCTTGCTGCCGGAGAAAGGGAGTCGGGGATCACCATCCATTATGTCAATGCGCATTATGACGAAGGGGAATGCCTGTTTCAGGCCAGATGTCCGGTGTATAGCGGGGATACGGTGGAAACCCTCGCTGCACGTATTCATACCCTTGAATACACCCATTTCCCGGTCGTGATAGAAGGTTTGTTATCAGGAGAAGAATCATAGGATTGAAGAAACGCAAGAGCATATGGCAACTTTTCTTTTTCATCAGACAGTATATGGTCCGATACACAGTCGTCGGCTGGGGAGCTCTCTGGGAGTAAACCTTTTGCCTGAGAACAATAAATGGTGTAATTACAATTGCATTTATTGTGAATGTGGCTGGAATCCCTCCGGAAAAGGATTACAAAGGAGCCTTCCCTCCAGGGAACAGATCCGTCGGGATCTGGAAGAAGCATTAAAACAACTCGGTCGGGAAGGGCGATGTCCTGATGTTATCACGTTTGCAGGGAACGGAGAGCCCACCCTGCATCCTCAGTTTGCTGAAATTATTGAGGATACCATTGCGCTTCGGGATCTTTATTGTACAGGGACAAAAGTATCGGTTCTGACGAATGCGACAGAGTTGCATCGTCCTGAAGTCATAAAAGCCCTGAAACGGGTGGATCAGAATATTTTGAAACTGGACAGCGGTATTGCCGAAACTCTTCATCGGATGAATCAGCCTCAAAAGTCAATATCTCCGAAAGCCCTGGCAGAACAATTCAGGATCTTCGGAGGGACAGAAATCATTCAGACTATGTTCCTGAAGGGAGATGCCGGTAACGGTTATATAGACAATACTACCCCTGAAGAACTGGACGCCTGGGAAGCTCTGGTGGCGGATGTCCGCCCCTCCATGGTGATGATTTATACTATAGACAGAGATACTCCTGCAGCAAACCTTGAAAAAATATCTCCCGAGGCCATGGAGCATATTGCAGACAGAATCCGAAAACACGGGATTCCCGTTCAGGTTTCCGCTTAGCGGACTGATTTCTTTAGACTGAAAGTAAAGGTCGAGCCCTCGTCCGGTACAGAACGAACGGTGATCTTTTGATTATGGGCTTCCAGAATGTGTTTTACAATGGATAGTCCAAGACCGGTACCTCCCTGGTCTCTTGAGCGGCTTTTGTCAATTCTGTAGAAACGTTCAAATATTCTGGGAAGTTCTTTTTCCTCCATGCCCAGTCCGTTGTCAGAAACCTGCACATACACAAGATCTTCCGTTTCTGTTAAGGAAATAATGGTTCTTCCCTTCTTTTTTCCGTATTTAATAGAGTTGACTACCAGATTGTTGAGTGCCTCCATAATCCTTTTCCGGTCAGCATATACATGGACGGGTTTGGAAGACGGATAGTCCATTATCAGTCGGATCGCTTTCTGGCGGGCAATCATTTCCTGCAGTTCAAAAACTTCCTGAATCAGGGGAATCAGATTGAAATCTTTCAGTTCCATTTTCAGCTCTCCCGATTCTAGCCGGGAAATGGATTCCAGATCTTCTACAATATTGATCATCCGGTTAATACTCCGTTCCGAACGTTTGAGGTAGAGATGGTTGACAGAAGGATCTTCAAGCCCTCCGTCCAACAGGGTCAGGATGTATCCCTGAATGTTGAAAATGGGAGTTTTTAGTTCGTGAGAAACATTTCCGAGAAAATCTTTCCGGTATTTTTCGGACTGCTTGAGTTGATCGATTTCTTCCGATTTTTCCCGGCCCCATTTTTCCATTTCCCGGCTGACTTCAGCCATCAACGCGTTGATGTCCCTGCTTTTCCGGGTTCCGGTTTTTAGATAATCAATGCCGAAGAGTGTGCGATAGATGGGATTAAATCTTTTAAAAATATACCGGTTTATGTAAAACAGAGAAAACAGGTAAGTCAGTCCTGATATTAATATACAGGCCGGAATCGGAATCCACCAATATCCGGGATGTAAGAACAGGCAAACAGGAATAAATATAAGCCACCCTGCCAGAGAAACCATTCCGGCAATAAACCATGATATTTTCCGGGGAGAGTTTGGGTTCATCTTTACTTTTCAAGTAACCGTGCTACATATTTTCCAATGATATCAAATTCGAGATTTACCAGCGTCCCTTTTTCAATGGTGTGAAAATTGGTATGCTCATGCGTGTAGGGAATGATGGCTACCTGAAAAGAGTCCTTTTGGGAATTTACCACAGTAAGACTTACCCCGTTCACAGTGACAGATCCTTTTTCAACGGTAATATTGCCCCTTGAAGCATCATATTGAAACGTGTATACCCAGCTTCCTTCCGCAGGGACTACCGAGGTGCACAGGGCTGTCTGGTCAACATGACCCTGCACGAGGTGTCCGTCTAACCGATCATTAAGACGCATGCTGCGTTCGAGGTTTACCAGTGAGCCCGTTTTTAATTGTCCGAGATTGGATTTTTGAAGCGTCTCCTGAATGGCCGTGACGGTATAATACTCTTTTTCTTTTTTTACAACGGTCAGACAGACTCCATTGTGTGCAATGCTTTGGTCAATGGATAATTCCTCTGAAAACGGGCAGGAGAGGGTGATGTGAAGATTGTCTTTTTCTTTTTCCAGCCGGACTACCTGCCCCATTGCTTCAACAATTCCTGAGAACATAGCTTTTAAGGATTAATAAAGATTTCTGTGCAAAAATACGGAAACAAAGTTAGATTTGCACCTAAACGTTGAGATGATGGAGATCCCGGATGATCGTATTTCAAAATTTTTTCAGAAGCACCATGTTTTTACCCTGGCTACGGTGAGAGAAAACTGCCCGTGGTGCTGTAATTGTTTTTATGTTTATCAGCCTTCAGAGGTTGCTTTGATTTTTACTTCCGATCTCAACACCCGGCATGCAAAAGAAGCGCTTGCCCATCCTGTCGCTTCAGGATCTGTCGTATTGGAAACCAAAATTGTCGGGAAGATTCAGGGCCTTCAGTTTGAAGGGGTGCTCTCTGTTCCGGAGGGAGAGTGGCTTGCGAAATGCCGGAAGGTATATCTGCAAAGATTTCCCTATGCCATTTTAATGGAGACTACGCTTTGGGTTTTTACATTAAAAACCATTAAAATGACAGATAATCAATTGGGATTTGGCAAAAAAATCTATTGGGCAAGAGAGTCCTGACAGATTTTTTCATGCCGATTGAATATATGTTGCATAACATAGAGCAAAATTTTTTATATTTGCGGGTTGAGGCCAAAGCACTCTAAAAATGGCTTTTGCTTCAGAACTTATAATTGCGGCTTTGCCGCCTAATACATTGCATGTCGGATGTCAACCAAACTACCAAAAATTAATCTGGATCAAGTCGTTGTGAAATTTGCCGGAGATTCCGGCGATGGAATGCAACTTACCGGAACTTTGTTTTCGGAGATTTCTGCTAAAGATGGGAATGACCTTTCTACGTTTCCTGATTATCCTGCTGAAATCAGAGCTCCTCATAATACAGTATCCGGGGTGTCCGGATTTCAGGTCCATATAGGTAGTAAACGGATATTAACTTCCGGAGACCATTGTGATGTATTGGTTGCCATGAATCCGGCTTCTTTGAAGGCCAATCTGAAATGGGCCAAAATGGGTGCGACTCTTTTGGTGGATGCCGATACTTTTGTGGAAGAGGCAATCAATAAGGCGGGATATACTCAAAATCCGCTGGGTGACGGTTCTCTTTCTTCTTATTCGGTGATTGACGCTCCGATTACTTCACTGACCCGGGCTGCTGTGTTAGAGTTGGGACTGGATATAAAAACTGCCGAGAAATCAAGAAATATGTTTGCGCTTGGCGTTTTATTGAATCTTTTTAATAAGGATCTTCAGGTTGCAGCTCAACAAGTTGAGTATAAATTTAGAAAGAAACCACAGATCGGAGAGGCCAACAAAAAAGTGCTGGAGGCCGGTTGGATTTATGTGGAAAATCTGGAACTTATTTCTTCTACTTTTCATGTCGGAAAGGCTTCTATGGAGCCTGGAAATTACAGAAATATTACCGGAAATATTGCCACTGCATGGGGACTGGCTGCTGCTGCCGAAAAGGCCGGACTGCAGCTCTTTTTGGGTTCGTACCCGATTACCCCGGCTACCGATATTCTGACAGAGCTTGCTTCTTTGAAGTCGTTAGGCATCAAAACTTTTCAGGCGGAAGATGAAATTGCAGGAATTTGTTCTGCCATAGGAGCTTCTTTAACAGGTTCCCTGGCAGCTACTTCGACTTCTGGACCGGGTCTTGCCTTGAAATCCGAAGCGATTGGTCTTGCTGTGATGACCGAACTTCCTTTGGTTGTGGTAGATGTCCAGCGGGCCGGCCCTTCTACCGGGATGCCTACAAAATCAGAGCAGGGCGATTTATTACAGGCTCTGTACGGGAGAAATGGGGAATCTCCTGTAGTGGTGATGGCTGCATCTTCTCCGGTGGATTGTTTTTATACTGCTTTTGAGGCCTGCCGGATTGCCCTCGAGCATATGACTCCGGTCATTTTATTGTCTGACGGATACATAGGCAATGGTTCCCAATTGATGAAGATTCCCCGCATGGCCGATCTCCCGGCGATTCATCCTCCTTTTGCCCAACCTAATGACCCTTCTTATAAACCTTACCAGAGAGATCTGGACACTTTAGTCCGCAAATGGGCTGTTCCCGGTACCGAAGGACTTCGGCACCGCTTGGGGAGCCTTGAAAAGACGGATGCCGGAGCCGCTTCGACGGATCCTGAAAACCATCAGCGGATGGTAAAACTCCGTGCTCAGAAAGTTCAAAAGGTGGCAGGCCGTATTCCCGAACTGAAGATTGAAGGCGATCCGAATGGAGATCTTTTGCTGATCAGCTGGGGAGGTACCTGTGGAGCCGTTCGTGCAGCGGCTGAACGTCTTCATAAAAAAGGGATTTCTACCGGACATGTCCATTTTCACCACATCATGCCGGTACCCCGCAATACCGCGGAGGTGCTGGGACGTTTCAAACACCGTATGGTGTGTGAACTCAACAGTGGCCAGTTTGCGGGGTATTTGCGAATGCTCTTTCCCGGCCTGACTTATGAGCAATACAATGAAGTAACCGGGCAACCGTTCATTGTTGAAAATCTTGTAAATTCCATTACTAAAATTTACGAAAAACTGTAAACCCATGATAGAAGGAAGAATAGCCCATAGTGACATCCCATTAACCAAAGATGAATTTGTAAGCGGATCCATGGTAAAATGGTGTCCGGGTTGCGGAGATTATTCTATTCTTAATTGTCTTACTCAGGCTATGGCCCGTACAGGGTACCGCAAGGAGGATATTCTTCTGGTTTCCGGTATCGGATGTTCTTCCCGGATTCCCTATTATGTCAATACATATGGTTTCCACAGTATTCATGGAAGGGCTGCTGCCATTGCCTCCGGAGCCAAGTCTGCGAATCCTGACCTGAGTGTATGGATGGCTACCGGGGACGGGGATTGTGCCGCGATCGGGGGCAATCATTTTATTCATATTCTCCGCCGTAATGTGGATGTAAACATTATTCTGTTTAATAATCACATCTACGGACTGACCAAAGGACAATATTCTCCGACGACTCCGATGGGAACGGTGACTAAAACTTCTCCCTTCGGGACCATAGAACAGCCTTTTAATCCGGCGGAATTAGCCCTTGGCGCAGGAGCTACTTTTTTTGCCAGGGTTCCCGACAATAATCCCAAACTGATGACCGATTGTATGGAAGCTGCGGCTGCCCATGACGGAACTTCGGTGGTTGAAGTTCTTCAGAACTGTATGATTTTTGCCAATAAGGCTCATTACGAGATTACTGCAAGGGAGACCCGTGATGACCGCCAGCTTATTCTGGAAGACGGGCAACCTATGCTTTTTGGAAAAGATAAACAGAAAGGTCTTCGTCTTAACGGACTTCAGCTTGAAGTGGTTGAGATCGGGAAGGACGGCGTGCGTCCCGAGGATATTCTGATTCATGACGCCGGGCATGAGGATCCCATCATGCATATGATGCTTTCAAGAATGGCTCTTCCGGACCTTCCTGTAGCGATGGGTATCATCCGTTCGGTAAAACAGGATACCTATGATGATTTACTGGAAGCTCAGATCAATGAACAGAAGAGTGTTTCAAAAATCCGGTGCATGGATGACCTGCTGAACAGCGGAGATGTTTTCTATATTTCATAATCCACACAGGCCCGGGATTCTGTGACTTTACGCACGAATCCGCCGACCGCCAGATGTTCGGGGTGTTGTTGATAGGTTTCCAGTCCTTTATAGTCATCGAACAGAACTTCCAGAAGGAGGTCAAAATTTGAGTATGGGCATCCTTCGAGAGCCAGGTTTACCTTTAGATCCCTTATTACGGGGATTTTATCATTCAGGGATAAGAGTTTCTCTCTGATAATGGCTGCGTTTTGATGACTCTGATTCCCTTCCGCAGAGGGAAGGAGTTTCCACATGACAAGGTGTCGTACCATAATTAATCTTGTATTAAGTCATAATATTGATTTCGTCTCACGGGAATAAAACCTGCTTCCCTGATCATGTTTTTCATGCTTTCAGTATCCAGGGTGGTTTGCAGGCCTCCGGCCGAAGACACTACGTTTTCTTCTATCATAATCGAGCCCATATCATTGGCGCCTCCGTGCAGGCAAATCTGTCCGGCCGTTTTACCGACGGTCAGCCAGGATGCCTGGATATTGGGAATATTGGTCAGCATAAGCCTTGACAGAGCAATCATGCGCACATATTCTTCAATGGAAACGGAGTCGGTCACTCCGTAACGTTTACAAAGTACGGTGTCTTTTCCACGGAAAGGCCAAGGTGTAAAAGAGATAAATCCGGTATGATTTTTTGGGCGTTCTGCCTGGAGGGACCGGATTTTTTCAAGATGAAGAAATCTTTCCCCGAGGGTTTCCATGTGTCCGAACATCATGGTGGCAGAGGTTATAAGGTTCATAAGGTGAGCCTGCCGCATCACCTCCAGCCATTCCTCCGAAGTACATTTCGCCGGTGATATGAGACTCCGGACCCTGTCTGAAAGAATTTCCGCGCCTGCACCCGGCAAGCTGTCAAGCCCTGATTTATGAAGAATTTCCAACGTTTCCCGATAGGATAACCCTGATTTTAAGGCAATATGGTGAACTTCATGCGGGCCCAGGGCATGCAATTTCAGTTCGGGGAATTCTTTTTTTAAGTTTGTAAAAAGCCGGACATAATCTTCCAGATTCCAGTCAGGGTGTATCCCTCCCTGCAGTAATAACTGATCTCCCCCGAGCGCAAAGAGTTCTTTGATTTTTTTTCTGTATTCGGCCTCTGAGGTGATATAAGCCTTTTTTGATCCGGGGGAGCAACTGAAATTGCAAAACCGGCAACGGGTGATACAAACATTGGTGTAATTGATGTTTCTGTCAATGATCCATGATACTTCTTCCCCGGGGATCAGGAGCTGCCGGAATTGATAGGCTGCCTGCATCAGTTCTGCCAGAGGAGCTGATTCATATAGAAAAACAGCTTCTTCAGAAGAGATCCATTCCTTTCTAAAGGCCTTCTCATAAATTTGATACCGTTTTTCTTCAAGGTTCATAATGCAAAGTTAATAAGCCGGAAGAAAGATAACAAAGAATCGAATAAAGGGATAATGAAGAATCTTTATATAATTTGTACTTTTGTCTACTAAACCATAGAATGTCAGTTTATGAGTGATCATAAAATTCGTATCGGAATTACAATGGGTGATTTTAATGGAATCGGGCCTGAAGTAATTCTTAAAGGGCTCTCGGATCCCCGGCTTTTGGAAAGCATTATTCCTGTAATCTACGGATCGGCGAAAGTTATGTCGTATTACAGAAAGCTTTTCAATCTTGGAAATGTTTCTTTTCAGACCTTGCATGCAGTCTCTGAAATGGACGCCCGGAAAATTAATCTGATCAATTGTATTAACGAGGAGATGCAGGTTGAACCGGGTACTTCATCCGCCGTTGCGGGGAAAGCTGCTTTCCAGTGTCTGGAAAAAGCAGTGACGGATCTCAAGTCAGGCCATCTGGATGCCCTGGTTACGGCGCCTATCAATAAAAAGAATATTCAATCCCGGGATTTTCAGTTTCCCGGGCATACCGAATATTTACAACAGGCTTTTGGAGTCAATGACACCCTGATGTTTATGGTCAGTGAGAGTTTTAGGCTGGGAGTGGCTACCGGTCATATTCCGTTGAAAGAGGTTCCTTCCCATATCACGGTTGAGGTTATTCTGTCAAAACTGAGACTTATGGCACGTTCGCTTTTGGATGATTTTAATATTGCGAGCCCCCGCATTGCTGTATTGTCGCTTAATCCTCATGCCGGAGACGAAGGTTTGCTGGGAAGTGAAGAAATTGAGGTGATCACCCCTGCCATTACTCAGGCCAAAGAAGAAGGCATGTTGGTTTTCGGGCCTTATCCTTCAGATGGCTTTTTTGGTAGTTCCCTTTGTTCCCGTTTTGATGCGGTGCTGGCTATGTATCACGATCAGGGGCTTACTCCTTTTAAAGCGCTTTGTGCTGCGCAGGGGGTTAATTTTACCGCCGGTCTTCCGGTGGTGAGAACTTCTCCTGCTCATGGTACTGCTTATGATCTGGCCGGGAAAGATCTGGCCGACTGTGATTCTTTCCGCAGTGCGGTGTATATGGCCGAAGATATTGTCAGAGGGAGGACTGCCCGAAAAGAAATACTCAAAAACCGGATGATCTAGTGATTTCGGAGGGCATCCACTGCTGCCTCCCTGATGGCTTCAGAAAGCGTAGGGTGCGGGTGAATGGTCCCGGCTATATCCTGAGCTGTGGCTCCGAGTCTTTTTGCCAGACTTAATCCGGAAATCATCTCAGATACATGAGCTCCGGCAAGTTGAGCCCCGATCAGCTGCATTTTATCCTGTTCAAAAATCAGTTTGACAAAACCGTCACGCCGGTTGATGGTTTGGGCTTTGCCGATGCCGGCAAAGGCACATCGTCCGATGCAAAATCTGATTCCGGCTTCTCCTGCCGTTTTTTCATTCATCCCTACCGAGGCTATTTCAGGCTCTGTAAAGATGCATGATGGTATAGTTTGATAATCAATGGGCTCTGGATTTAGTCCGGCGATATATTCGGCAATATAGGTTCCTTCTGCCGAAGCAACATGCGCCAGAGCCGGAGTGGCAATAAGATCTCCGATGGCGTAATGATTTTCAGTGGTGGTGCGGTAGTTTTTATCCGTTTGAATAAAGCGTCCGTTCAGAGCAATCCCGGCATTTTCCAGCCCGAGATCTTTTGTATTGGGGGCTACTCCGGCGGCCAATAAAACAATTTCTGTTTCAATCTGTTCTTCTTTCTTTGCATTCTGAAGGGTTGCCAGGCAACCTGCTTCGGTCTTTTCGAGTTGTTTTACCGTGGTGTCTGTCCATACTTTGATTCCGGATTTTTTGAAAGCCCTTTCCAATTGTTCAGACAATTCCTGATCCTCGAGAGGAATCAGCCTGGATTGCATTTCAACCATCAATACCCTGACTCCCAGACTGCGGTAAAACCATGCAAGTTCACTCCCGATGGCTCCGGATCCGATGACCAGAAGGGTTGACGGAAGCTTTTCAGGTGAGAGGGCCTCACGGGAAGTCCAGATTCTCATTCCATCGGGTTCCATTCCCGGAAGATTTCTTGGAACAGATCCTGTGGCCAAAAGAATATTCCGTGCCGTGATGTCGGAAACCACTCCGTCTGAACGGGTGATGCTGATTTCATGGGGAGCTTTGAGGGCGCCTGATCCCTGAAGTGTTTCCACTCCGTATTTTTTAAAGAGATAATCAATGCCTTTCCTTAGAGTTTCACTGACGGTCCGTACCCGTGTGACCATGGATTCAAGGCGTATTTCGGGAGAAGTCCCCGGATCTGTGCCCCAGAAAGCTGCCTGCCGGACCTCCCGGTATATTTCAGCACTTTTCAGCAGTGTTTTGGTCGGAATACAACCCTGGTTAAGACATACACCTCCCAGATTTTCCTTTTCTATGACGATGGTTTTCATTCCAAGCTCTGCCGCCCGGATAGCCGCTGTATATCCTCCGGGGCCTGCTCCGATAATTGCAAGATCGTATTGCATAGTTTGATTCTAAAATTTAATATCCCAAAAAATATCCCGATAGCCCTATCGCAAGTCCTATGGTCAGATTAATGGTTTTGACCAATAGAAAACCCTGTTTGGTTTCGGCCAGAAGAGGAAGTCCGGAATGTCCGTCCTGTACAATAGAGCTTGCCAGCAGAATACTCAGAGGAAGACTCCCTTCGGCAAAAAGGGTAACAAAGATGAGATGAGGTCCTGATTCAGGAATAATGCCCAATAAAACTGCAATCAACAGCACCGAAAGTTGATTTTGTCCAATCCATGATTCAGCATCTACAAAGACCCCTATAACCCTGATAAAAATCAGTGCGGCCAGCGTCCAGAGAAAGATTCGCAGAAAATGTTTACGGATGATATGATTCCAAAGATGATCTTCCAGAAAATGCTCTTCTGCAACCGCGATGATTAACAGAGCTCCTATGCTCAGGATAGCAAAAAGCAGATTAAAGCTGTCTTCCCGGAGAAATCCCAGGCTGCCGGACGCTTCTTCTTCATGGCCGCCCCATCCGGACAGAAGACTGAATATAAACAAAAGCAATCCCGCCATGAGTAAAAAGCGGTTAAAAGATAAATTACTAAAATTTTTGCTCAGATGAAATTTTATGTTCTCCCAAAGATTTCGGCCGGGGTTGTCATCCTGATGGTGTAACTCAAAAGGATGAGACTCTGTAACCAATGGCCTGTAATTTTTTAAAAACCGATCCGTCAAAACTCCTGCCGCCAGTGCAATGACCAATAGTATCCCCTGAATCATCAACGCTTTTTCGGGAAAGAGTGCAAACATGACAAAAGCTTCATCTCCGGATGAGGCAATCATAGCAGCAATCAGGGCTCCAAAACTTATCATACGGTGCGTAAAGAGAGATACAGCCGCAAATCCCCCGAGACAGCCCGGAATCAGCCCCAGCAGGGAAGCTGTTACAATTTGCGAAAAGCCCGAACGGAGGAGATTTTTGCTCCATCTTCCGCGGGTAGCTACATTGAGGTACTCTATGAAGAGCATCATGACCACCACAAACCCGGTAATTGTCACAGTGGTTCCGAGAAGATCATATATTTCGTGAATCATTATTTGCTGTTTTGGGCGAGTACTGTAAAATGACAAAATACCGGATAGTGATCGGATAGTATGTAGGGAACACATTGGTACTGATTAAATTTCATTCCCGAATCGCAGAAGATATAATCAATTCGGAAGGAGTATAGGCCTCTTTGATAGGTTGAACTGGTCCATTGACCGACCTTGATAAAAGCATCCTGCATATCTCCCCGCATTTTTCTGTAAGTATAGGACACCGGCGTGTCATTGAAATCTCCGCAAACAAGAACCCGGTAGGGCGATTGCCTGATATGGGAGGCAATGCTGTCCACTTGTTGGGATCTGAGGGTATAAGCATTTTTCAGTTTGGATGTAATTTCCTTCAGGGTGTTGATTTGTTCGCTGTTATATTCTTTACCCATGTTTTCCAAAAACGTCAGGTCATCATTGATAATATGATTTGAATGCAAGTGGCAATTGTAGATTCTGACCGTGTCCTTTCCAATTTTCAGGTCAGTATATATGCATAGGTTGGTGGCTGTTGCCAGCTCAATTTTCCCTCCTCCGATCACAGGATAGGTGGAAAAAGTTGCATTGCCGTTACCCATAATATTTTCATCTGCTGAAATGGAATGTTTATAAATTTTACCCTCCGTTCTTTCTGATAGTGCGGTTTCAAATGAACTGGTCAGAGAAACCGGAAATTCCTGAAAACAAATAATTTTGCAGTCCGATCCGGCGATGATTCCATACAGGGTATCCGACGGAACCGTTTTCCCTTTGTGGTCCTTAAAGCTTAATCCCCTGACATTATATGTAAGCATTGAAATCCCGGCCTGTGTTGAAGTCGTTTTCATGTCCGGTTTGAAGAAGGGTATCTGAATAAATCTTCCGATCAGTCCAAACCCTGATAGTATGATAAACAGTGAGATTAGACAATTGGCATGAAATTTGACCAACCAGAAACATACGAAGCCGATATTTATGCAAAGCAGATAGGGATAGGCCAGACCCAGGAAAGCAGGCAACCATGAAAAAACCGGACTTACATACATGGATGCGTAAGACATTAACAGGGCTAATGCACAAACTAAGTTAATCAGCAGTAATATTTTATTCAATAAAGAACGGATCATGAACCAATCCCATTTTAAGCTTGTTTATTATAAAGCAAAGGTAATTTAATTTATTCTTTAGTCCTCATGCTTTTTCCGGGTTGGCTGCTACCTCTTCAAATAAAGTCCTCATGCTAAAGGGATGCAAAAAAATATTAATTTTGTACTTTTAAACCGAAATTTTTATGAACCTTCCTTCTCCGATTCCTTTAACCCTTCAGGCCACTCT
>JAQVSH010000212.1 GCA_028700615.1 Bacteroidales bacterium | reverse complement strand
TTTTCAATAATTAGGCTATAACGCCTGACTTCTCCGTGTTTTGACATTATTGGACGATTTTATGCTAATATAATCAAGATTTCCCAAAAGTTTAGTATAGCAGGTTCATCAGGGTACTTAACTTACTGCTTATTACACGGTCCGGTGAATAAGATTTCGTGTCTGCTCTCATTGTCTTAGAACCGGGCAAATACATCACGCTCCAGAATTTTGATTTGCTCAGAGTAACCGCCACGACCATTGTGGGTTCTTGCTCTGAAGGGGTGTTTATAAAGTAATAATATTCACCTTCCGTGGAAACAGGCAGGTACCTCTCCACCAGGTATGTTGCCAAAGGCTTAGTACAGGATGATCGGACCAAAACCCCGGCTCCTGACAATTGTTCATTTTCAAATACGTACATCACATAAGGGGCCTCTGTGGAATAGTTGGCATAAACGATACCGTCCTTCGTGGATTTATCCGGTGTTCCCAGGCGATGCACAAGATCGGTTTTTGATATCCCGAATTCCAGTACAGGCGTAGGATAAAGATCAGATAAAGGTTCGGGAGGCAAGGTATCTGCCAGGATTAGGGTTATTTGAACATCAGGCTGTTGTTTAGCCCCGTTCTCAGTATGATCCGATGCCTCTCTGGGTGTGCAGGAGACAAGAAAGAATAATGCAACAAAAAATAAGACAGTTTTTTTCATGGCTCAAAAATGGAGAGCCATTACGTCAAAATGTGTCGTATTAAGATTTTTTTTGCTCAGCCAGCTGTATCTTTAGTCCGTTCGGATCTGTAATAAAAATAAAACTAATAGAAGGGTTGGGAGATATGGGTCCGGTGATTCGGGTTATACCTTTCTCTTTCAGACCGGAAATTGTATCCTCCAGCGATTCCACTATAAATCCCACAGATATATCCTGACCGTAAGCAACAGTTTTGTGCTCCGGATCGTAGATTAACTCCAGGTCTGTCCCATTCCCTTCCAGGAAACAAATTTCCATGTCAGGGCCTGCACTGAAAGTTCTTTTTACCTCTAATCCCAGAATTTGGGTGTAAAATTGCAGAGACTCTTTCATGTCCCTGACATACATTGTGATCCAGCAAATTTTCATGTTTATCTGTTTAAAAATTTTACGATAATTTTTTGATCATGGTCACGGACTCTCCCGATGTTCCTATGGTAATGAATGGAATTGCAAACTTTTAGACACTAATATAAATCAATCACTTTTTTTAGCATACCTTGTTAGGTGGAAAGCATCCCGGTATTTTATCATTTTCCCGAATTTTTCTTGTGGAATATTAATAAATAACCCCTCGGATTCAGTAAATAAAGCACCCGTTTCATTATAGATTGTTCCTTTTGTTGTTACTTTTTTCCCGCTAACCGATGTAACTTTTGCTTCAACAGTAATTACTGATCCAAGAGGAAGCATTTTCCGGTATTGCACCGTTATTTTTGCCGCAACAACAGTATATCCACGAATCCAGGCGGCTATTCCCATAACCTCGTCAAGCACGGCTGCCATACTGCCGCCATGTACAAATCCGGTCGGCCCCTCAGTAGAAGGCCCAAACCAAACACGTGCAATAAATGAATTATCTCTGTCTTTAATGAAATACCTTACTCTTAAGCGGTCACTATTTCTGTCTCCTGTAATAAATGACCGCCCTTTTCCATAAGAGTCAGGAATCTCAAGTTCTGTCCATCCTTTTTCAGCAGACAATTCAGGATGGCTTATGGCATTTTTGTTATAATCGCACATAATATAATTGTCTAAGTAAATAATCTTAAGGGCATAATTAAAAACTATATTTCAATTTAAACATAAACATATTGTAGTCCTTCAGATTCGAAAACAAATTATCTCCTTTGCCATCAAAAATGGTGGTTGATACAATGATTTCTGAATTAATAGTGGCTTTGTAAGCAATCTCAGGCATATACACAAGGGCATAATTATCTTTTATATTCTTCCAGTCGGTAACTATAAAACCACCACCAATAGGCGCTACTTTTAACTTTTCATTGAAAAATTTCTTTTCGTACCGTACAAAGAAATAGTCATTTAGCTTATCACTACCTCTTTCATGAATAAACCCGTGCAAATACTGAAGATTAAGATACGAACCATCTGAAAAATTGTAATCGCCACCAACAACAAATTTTATGTAAGGCTTTGTTTTGTCTAAAATTAATGAATCCCGCGTTACAAGAACAGGTGAAAGCGGATAAAAAGCAGACAAGTCATTGGTCATGATTATGTTTTCATCGGGAATAAATGCTGCTGCCTCGGCCCAAAAACCAATACCTGCAATACTTGTTGCCAAATCAGCACCAATAATATGCGTTCTTACAAACGATAGTTGAGAATTGATATTAATTCCGCCAAACGCATCAACAGGAATAAAAGAATTTCTTGTTGTGAAAGGTAATCCATCCAGTCCCCAAACATAACTCAGAGAAAAGTCAACACCCTTTGCAAAACCTTTAAATTTTAAACCCGCAGTTGAACTTTCTCCCAAATTATATCTAGGCATCATTAAAGTATCAGAGAAACCTTTTAAAACCATTCCTTGAGGTAATGCCATAGACGGATTTAAAGCATTTGCAAAAATACCAACCGGCATATTCGCCGGTTGGAAAAAAGGAATAAAAACCCCTTGAAGCGAGAAGTCATTGTTTAAGTAGTAATTTAGGCTAATGGCATCAGAACCACGACGGCGACCAAAATCTAAAATGTCTTCCAAATCCAACGGATTAAGATTGTCGGTTGGATTTAATTTATCTGCAGTTCCCCAAACAATGAGTTGACGACCAATGGTTACATCTAAATTTTTAGTAAGAAAACCATACAACTGAACATACGCTTCCCTGACTTCAAGATTATAAGGGTCAATAATCCCTTTATTATAAAGGTCAGATGATGAATTAATACTGGGCAGGCCAATATTACGCAACCAGACTTCGCTGTAAAATTTTGAATTATCGGTAATTTTTTTTTCAAGTCTTAAAGTCAGACGGTTTTCGTTCCAAGCCCAATCGTTGGGTGATTTAAGTAAAAAACGTTGGTCGGTTAAAAGTTCACCTGACAGTTTGAGGTTGTTTTCTTCTTGTGCATTAGTTACGCCTGAAACGGTAACGAGCAGCAGCATTAAAAATATATTCTTTTTATTCATAGTTTAAAATTTACCGAAGTATTAATTAATTGTTTTTTAAGCACATGACAAAATTTTAAAGATATCGAATGGCTGAGGCCTAAGAAGATTCAGAAGCACTCTGGCTATGTGCTCAAGCCCGTACTTCATGATGCTGATGGCACGATTCCCAGTCTTTAGTATACGGATAGCCTTGACCTCTATGTCTCTCTTGATGCCAACGAGATAGGCCCATGTAAAGGCAATAATCATAACCCCGAAGAGTTGTTCAATACGTTCAAGATGTATCAGATGAGTATTCTCAATGTTGAAGCTACTGAACTTCATCCCGCGAAAGCAGTTTTCTATCTGCCATCTGTCCTTTCTTCTGAATAAGGAAACCACCATAGTCCATTTCTTGATGATACAAAAAAGGGCAAAAGTGATCTCCTCTTCCCGTTTTATGATCCAATGACGCAGGTTGTAGCCTGCTGCTGCCATCATCGTATTGATAGCATCGCCACGAGTCCCTTTTAAATAGTTCCGAAGCATACGGTGATCTTTTTTAAGATGTCCTATGACCGGCTCTATCCCGGCACGTTGTCGGAACTTCCTGCGTGCCTTCTGTTTCAGCTGATCCCTTAGCGTATGCCCGTCACAAGGATTCCCCTCAAAGGCCATGGCTCCTACTACCAATCCATCGGCTGTTTTAGCTATCGATGATTTATTCCCATATTCATAAGGTTTTCCTTCTTTGCCCTTGGAGATACATGCTACATCCGGTTCATGCAAACTGTAGATCTTGTTCTTGTCATGCCTCTCCTGTGTGATTACAGCACAAAAAAGTAGCAGAAGATCTTTGTAGGGCTCCCGCTGTGCCGCCGTTAGTTTACGTGCCAGATCGTTCACCAGGGCCCTGGCTATGGTACGCATCCTGCGTAACGCTTTCTGTCCCGTAAAATATTGTCGAGTAGGCCGGAGGAATTGCACCTCCAGCCTCTCACGGAACCGTGCTTGACAGTCTCCCATCACACGGCTCTTCGTATTCAAAACTATTGACATGATCTTTGATACGGT
>JAQVSH010000211.1 GCA_028700615.1 Bacteroidales bacterium | reverse complement strand
AACGTGGAAAAACTAAAGAATGATCTTGCCCTGAATATTGCTTCGGTCTATCTTGAAATCCTCAATTACAAGGAACAGGTGAAGGTTGCCGAAGATCAGCTGGCATTGACCCGGCTTCAGATAGACCGGACCCGGAATCTGGTAGAAGCGGGCAGCTCTCCCGAAGGAGATCTTTTGAATATTGAAGCCCAGGGAGCTCAGGAGGAAAGCAGTCGGATTGCCTATCAAAACGGGCTGGATATTGCTATGCTGACGCTGGTTCAATTATTGGATCTGGGCGCAGGAGAAGGATTTTCTGTGGTAGTTCCTGATTTTTCAGCTTATGTACCGGTAGATCTGGCTTTTTCAAGCGAAGATATTTTTAAAACCGCACGTGAGACCTTTCCCCAGATTAAATCAGCCTCCTACAATATCCGATCGGCAGATAAGGCCCTGAGTGTGGCCAGGGCGGGTTTCAGCCCCCGCATCAGCCTGTCAAGTTCATGGAGTTCAAGCTATTCCAGCACCCGTCAAAAAGTAATCAGCATTGATGAGTTTGGAATGCCTGTCTACGGCCCCTACTCTTTCAACGACCAGTTCAACAATAACCAGAACTGGAGTTTTGGGCTCAATCTATCGGTCCCGATTTTTAACGGATGGCAAACCCGCACCTCGGTAGATAATGCCAAAATACAGCGCGAAAATGCCCGTTTACAGTATTCTGTGGTCGAGAATCAATTGTTCAAAGACATTCAGCAGTCCTATATTGACGCCCTGGCTGCATGGAAAAAATTTCTTTCCTCCGAAAAATCAGTACAGGCACAACAGGAAGCTTTCAGATACACAGAGCAGAAATATGAAGTCGGGCTGGTACAGTTTGTGGAGTACAGCACGGCCAAAAACAAGTTATCCCTGGCACAATCCGAGTTGATTCAATCCAAGTACAATTATATTTTCAGGACTAAAGTTCTTGATTTCTACAGAAATATCCCCATTTCACTTTAGGAAGAATATGAAAAAGAATAAAAAATTCACCCTGATTGCAGGCATTGTCCTGGTTTGTTTAATTCTATTCTCCGCAGTCGGTAAAAAAGCCGGATGGATCGGACAGGTAAAACCTCAGGCCGTCACCATGGAATTCCCGGAAAAAAGGGATATTATCCAGACGATCACCGCCAATGGAAAGATTCAGCCTGAAACCGAGTTGAAAATCAGCCCGGATGTCTCGGGAGAAATTGTGGAAATGACCGTAAAGGAAGGGGATTCGGTGACCATGGGTCAGCTTCTGTTTAAAATCAAACCCGATAACTATATCAGCGCACGGGACCGGACGGAGGCCTCCGTAAATACGGCAAAGGCTAACCTGGCCAATAATCAGGCAAGATTGAGCCAGGCAAGGTCCACACTGGAAAAAGAGACGCTGACTTTCAACCGGATGAAAAAGCTTTGGGAACAAAAGACGATTTCCGAGGCAGACTGGGAATTGGCACAGAATACATACAACTCTGCCAGAATGGATGCGGAATCAGCAGAACAAAATGTCAAAAGTGCTGAATTTCAGATTAAAACAGCAGAGGCTCAGTTAAAAGAAGCCGAAGCGGAATTGGCCAAGACGAACGTATTCGCCCCTATGACGGGGAATATTTCCAAACTGGATTTCAAACAGGGGGAACGTGTCGTAGGAACCGGAATGATGAGCGGAACCGAAGTCATGCGGGTTGCTGATCTGAATCGTATGGAGGTTTTGGTAGATGTCAATGAAAATGATATCATTCATGTGAAACTCAACGATACCGCCCTGATCGAGGTAGATGCCTACCTGAACCAAAAATTCAAAGGGATCGTCACTGAAATCGCCAATTCTGCCAAGACTACCGGAAGTACCAGTTCAGATCAGGTAAGTAATTTTGAAGTAAAAATTCTGATGCTGAAAGATTCCTATAAAAACCTGATGGATTCACTGGGAGTTAAAAGTCCTTTCCGCCCCGGAATGTCGGCCACAGTGGATATTGAAACGGCCTATGTTTATCAGGTATTATCAATTCCTGTCCAGGCAGTTTCCATTTCCAAAGACACCGCAGATGTTCCTGTAAGCCAACAGGTTTCCAAGGAAATCGTGTGGTTGCACAAGGATGGCAAAGCCATGATGCAGGAAGTGAAAACAGGGATTCAGGATATCTATTACATCGAAGTCATCCAGGGTATCTCTGAGAAAGATGAAGTCATCACAGGCCCTTACAATATCCTTTCTTCCAAGCTGGAAGACGGCACTCCCGTCATTAAAACAGAAGAAGAGGAATCAACAGAGTAATATTTAAGAGAAAGACTCCGGCCCCCCCAACTTTTAATTCTTTTTGAGGGTAATTTCAGCTACTCCGTTTTTAGCTTTTTCTCCATATTTACCGGTTGCTGATTCGCCTGACAGTATCTCTATTTTTTCAATGGTCGCGGGGTTAATCTTGTTGGCAGAGTCATAGGTTACAATTTTCTCATTTATCACATACAACAATCGTGAAAGGTCTCTTTTCGGTTCATTAGAACGGTTGACCGTATCTTTGGGGGAAATTTGCAGCATAGGGCTTTTCACTGTATCATTACTGTATGCGCAAACGAAAAAGGAAGCCATTAAAATGTTCCCCAAGACAGTCATTAATGATTTTTTCATACCCTTTGTTTTTTTGGGATAGTATGTAACTCCATATTAGTAAAAACTATTATCATACGCTGTTGAATTTGTATTTAAAACTGGCTGTCTGTATGCAGAGTTTGGAATTATTTTATTTTGCACAGTACCAAAACAAAATTATCTTCTTCAGAGACTTTCAGATCTGGCAGATCTGAATAGTCAGAATATTTATAGGCTTCGATCAGAATAACAAAATTCCCGTCATCTATTGTTTCTATTTTATTGGTCAGAATCGATTTCTGTGAAACATCGTTCATTTTGACCATATACTGTTTTCGATCTTCTTTATTGTAAAACCAATTATATCGGTCCTTCTCTTTTTCAAAGTCCAATAGAATCCACCGTTCGGAATCCACAAATCGAAGAAATCCGATTTGATCGTTTTTTTGTAGTTCACGCCATAGTGCAAATGCATCGGAAGGGCGTTCATGTTTTTTATATAGTTTATCCTCTGCCCAGTGTTTTCCAAAATCAAAAGTGTATCTGGGTGAAATCTGATAATGATTATCGATTTCATAGATTGTATTATAGAAAGAAGGAAGATACAAAACAACATCTCCCATGATCTGAAACCTTTCCGCACCATAGATATTGCCTTTACCTTTAATTTCAACTGCCTCCTGAACCTTATTTCCCTGTAGATCGGTTACTGCCAGAACATTTCCGTTATCTGTTCCATTTACTTGGAGATCAAAAAAATACGAATCATTATGCCTCACAAAGTGAGGAAAAGGCATTCCTATCTTTGTAGGCGTGATAAAATTCCCGTCATAATCGTATTCTATTATCCGTTGCCGAAACGAATCCATAATCATGATAGAATGATCATCGGCATAAAATTTGGATAATCTGTCCGCCTCTTGTGGGCCCTCTCCCCGGGCATTGATGATTGTATGAATTGCTCCGTCTTTCGAGTAAACGATGATTTTATTGTCGTCTCCCACTACGTAATATTTTGAAGTAATACACATTTTGGGATATTTATCAATCAATGCATCCGGGCGGGTTTCCAGAGGAATCACTTTGACAATCTCTACCGCAGGCGGAGAGGTTGTTGAAAAATTTACAGTAATCACTTCATCTTCTTTTTGCACAGAATTACAGTTGGTCAATGCCGCTGTTATAAAGAGAATAAGAAAGATATTTTTCATAAATGGATTCATTTAAATAATTAATTATGTATAGGTTAACAGATCATGGTTTTCTTTCGACAGTCAGTTTATTAAGAAAATCTAATTCAGGGCTTCCGGAGACACCCTACAGAAACGATGAAGATGGCGGGTTTCCATCTATAGATAAACCATTACCGGTTTAAAGAATATTTCCTTACATAGTAATCTCCGGTTTCCAGATTGCAGGTAGATCCCAGAAGAAATGAGTCGTCCTGACTCACCACAAAATAATCAACAGGAGTATCCAAAAAATAAGACTTTATATAATTACCGTCCCAATCAAATACGTAGATATAATCATTGAATGTAGGGGGCTATTCTTTGTATTTTAAATGTTTTAACTCTTCTTCTAATCGGAAAGAGCAAGAAAACAAATAAAA
>JAQVSH010000016.1 GCA_028700615.1 Bacteroidales bacterium | reverse complement strand
ATCCGTACCATTAAGATAACACGGTACAAACATGATTTTCACCTTATTCTCCGGAGCATTACCCAGATTTTCATGACAAATAAGATTCAGAATAGGATCATACTCCTGATCATGAAGATTGTGTGTAAGAATTTTCCCGTTTTCATTGATCCCCTGGCCCGACAAAACGGCCTGCAGATCTTTCCTGGGACCATAATGATTGGCCGGAATCAATAACAAGGCAATGACCTCTTTGGAAAGTTCAGGGTCGCGGTTCAATGCTCCCAAAGTTTTGATGAAGACATCCACCCCTTTATTTTTAAACTCATATCTCCCGCTGGTTGCAATAAAACAAGGATTTTCCGAAATACTTCCAAACAATGCCTTTGAAACCTGCATTAATTTTTCTCTGGCTTTTTGTCTTGCCGGATTAAAATTTTCTGCCGAGGGAACAAATGAATCTTCAAAACCATTCGGAGTAATGACATCTACTTTTTTGGACAGAAAATGTTCGCACTCCCGGGCGGTAATGGCACTGACAGTAGTAAAGGCATCCGAATGAAAAGCAGAAAGCTGTTCCAGAGATTGTTTGGCCTTGAGATTAAATTCAGCCGCTTTCAACTCAGGATTGTATTGCTGCATATTTCCATACAGAGGCAAGAGATTCCCGGCGACAGACCTTCCCAGTACGGTGGCATGTGTAGTAAATACAGTGGCTACCTGAGGAACATGTAGTTTTAAATACAGCAACCCTGTACCGGTCATCCATTCATGAAACTGAGCAATGATCCGGTCCCGGGACCCGGCATAATATCGGACAAAACTCTCGATGACTTTAGCCGCGGCATAACCAAATAATGCAGGCTCCACATAATCCCACTGACCCGTGAGAGAATCCAGTTTATAGGACTCCCAAAATGTGGCAAAAATCGCATCTTTCTGTAAAGTATAGGACTGAAAATCAACAATGAGAGCAACCGGACTTCCCTGTATTTTCCACCGACCCACCCGAACGCGGAGACCTTCTTCAGCAGCTTGGGCGGACCAGGATCTAAATAAAAAATGATCTTCTTCAAATTCCGGATTATTTTGGGTATCACGCCAGACATCAGGACCTATAAGAATATAATTTTTTTTCAAATCGTTCACCAGAGTCAGAGCCTTTGTAGAAAGTACTGTATGGATCCCACCCACCTTATTGCAGACTTCCCAGCTGGTTTCAAAAATAAAATCTGGTTTTATATGCTTTTCCATAATATCTTGTTAATAAAGTATTTAATATGTTTCCCAACATGAGAACAGCAAAAGTAGCAAAAATCCCCTCTATGAATGGACTGTTTTCTCATAGGTTTTCTTTGTCTTCTTTTGCATAGTGGCATTGACAGCCGCCTTTACACGGATAGTAAAATCACTCAGAATGTTCATATAATTGATAAAAGCATCATATGGAGATTCATACGGAGAGGGAATAGAAAAAAGCTTCTCCGTAGAGAAATATTTTGTACTCATAAAACGGAAATGATTACTCGTTTGCAAATAACGCCAATCCAAACGAATCACAGGATCCTTAATTTTTTTCATATAAGGGATCAGGCTGTATAATTTCTGAAAAGCTTCCTGTTGCAATTCATTCCCAAGCCAGGCGGTGAGATCACGCTCCTCGTCCACCCAGGAAATCGGATCGTTCACGCTGAGTGGCCCTACGGGAAGTTGTCCCGAAATATTTTTCAAAGAAGAAAACTCCATGCCTCCCATAGAAAAAACAGCAGAAGGCAAATAGCGCAAAAACTCAAAGATGCCGGAAGAAGCAGAATTTTTTTCTCCAAAAACATTATAATCCATGGCCAGGATAATGTCCTCCTCCTTCGGATCAGAGGCTCTGAGCCACGAAGCAAACTTGTCTGCGGTCAGAGGATACTCGGACCATTGAGGTTCCGAAAAATTCAAACCGATGTCATCACTGAGAAGATAATTTCTCAACAAAATCTTCATTCTCGGATTGGTCGAACTGCAATATACAAAATTGGGGCTTTTCCATCCCAGTAAATGACGGGCGCCTTCTGTTAAAACAGCCTGAAATCCAAGATCATACAGCCAATCTCCAATTTGATCGGAATAGATCATCTGGGTATTGCAAAACACTTCGGGATCGTAATTAAAATAGTTTTTTAACCGGGCTTTCTGACGTTTTACCTGATCCGCAAACTCATCCCGATCGGTCAGAGAGACCAGGGAACAGGAATCCGTATCACAAAGAAATTCGACACATCCGGTAGCCGCCAACTGCTGAAAACTCTCCAGAACATCCGGGGCATACAACTCAAACTGATCCAAAGCGGTCCCCGAGATAGAAAAACTTACTCTGAATCTGTCTTTATGGGCTGCGATCAAATCTGACAGAATCTTATTGCCGGGAAGAATCGTCTGATCGGCAAGTCTTCGCATATTGTACTCATTGGAATAATCATCATAATAATAATGATCGGATCCCAAATCAAAAAACCGGTATCTTTTCAGCCGAAAAGGCTGATGAATATTAAAACAGAGTGCTATTTTCTTCATAACGAAACATTTTTCTATTTTCTTATTCCTATCGCCTTATAATAAACTTCCCGAACCTGATACGCCGAATTTTCCCATTTCAACGCATCCACCTCATCCTTGCCGTGAACACTAAAAAATTTATGCAAAGCCGGATAGGACAGAATCCCATAAATGGCATCGGCCATGGCGTGGGTATCCCAGAAATCCACTTTAATCGCATGACGCAATACTTCTGCCACTCCGGACTGATTGGAAATAATCACGGGAAAATTTGACTGCATGGCTTCCAAAGGAGAGATGCCAAAAGGCTCCGAAACCGACGGCATTACATATACATCACTCATATAGAGCATCTTGTATACCTCCTCCCCCCGCAAAAAACCGGTAAAATGGAAACGGTCGGTAATTCCCAGTCTGGCGGCACGCCTTATCATTTTTGACATCATATCTCCGCTCCCTGCCATCACGAAACGGACATCCGACATTTTTTTCAAAACAAGATTTGCCGCTTCTACGAAATACTCCGGCCCCTTCTGCATTGTAATCCTGCCCAAAAAGGTGACAATCTTATCAGAAAGCACCCTTTCAGCGGCCACATCATCTTTTATGCCTCCGGGTTCAACCGCATTATAAACAGTAATCACCTTTTCAGGATCAATTCCGTATTTTTCAATCACAATATTACGGGTCAGGTTTGAAACGGTAATAATCTGATCGGCAGCCTCCATTCCTGATTTTTCTATATCGAAGACGACAGGATTTACCTCTCCGCCGCTCCGGTCAAAATCCGTTGCATGTACATGAATGACCAAAGGCTTTCCTGAAATTTCCCTGGCAACCATCCCGGCGGGATAAGTCAGCCAATCGTGGGCATGAATGACATCAAACTCATTTTCATATGCAATGGTCGAAGCAACAATTGCATATTTAGAGATTTCCTGTAAAAGATCAGCCCCGTATCCCCCTTTAAAATCGAGTGTACCCAGCGTATTGGTAGTGATATAACGGTTATTCTCCAGCCATTGACTCACAGGAAATTTTTTAAAGGTTTCCGGATCAATGTACGGATAGATATTGACACCCACCTCTATTTTTTCAAGGCTCTTCAGAAAGCCTTCCATGTGAACCTCCTTAGACAATACCGGAACATGATCGGCCCCTATGAGACGAATCTGAGACTGGTCCTCATCTCCGAATACTTTAGGAACAACAAATAAAACATCCACATCAGACAACCCCGACAGACCTCTGGTCAACCCGTAACAGGCAGTCCCAAGGCCTCCGGAAATATGGGGAGGAAACTCCCAGCCAAACATTAATACTTTCACAGAGGTAATTTTTAATTATTTCAAAATCCCCGCAGATTTCCTACGCGCGGGAACCTTCATTTCTTTTTCCATTTCTTTAATCATTTTCATGATCGAAAGCAGAGCTCCCACACTCCAGGCCTGGGAAATTGCCCCCCGGCCATGATGAGGAGGGTCTCCGTTATAAATTTCCGAAATAGAACCCACTCCATGCCAGGTAATCTCTTCTTCAAATCCGTTCACAAGATTCTTAATATGAGCCAGCCCCCCCTTCTTATGAAATTTCAGCCAACCCTTTGCATAAGGTTCAAGCAACCATGGCCAGACCGTTCCCTGATGATAAGCGGCATCGCGTTTCTTCTGATTCCCGTTATAAGTCCCCTTATAATCAGGATGACTCGGGGAGAGCGTTCTCAAGCCCCTGGGTGTTAAAAGTTTTTGCCCGACCTTATCTAAAACCATTTTTTGCTGTTCCGGAGACAAGGGACTATACATCAGAGAAGCGGCAAATACCTGATTGGGTCTCACAGACCAATCTGCGGAGTTCCCATCATGACAATCGGCAAGATAACCCTTTTCTTCATTCCAGAAGATCCGCATAAATTCAGATCGGGTAAGCTCCGGAAGATATTTCCATTCGGAGACAAACTTCCGTTCTCCGGCTTCTTCTGCCAAAGCCAGACTCCAGCACACCGCATTATACCACAAAAGATTAATTTCAACTGCATAACCGGCTCTTGGCGTAACCGGGATACCATCCACAACGGCATCCATCCAGGTCAAAGCTTTTCCTGACTCTCCCTGCCAGATTAATCCGTTTTCATCCAGATGAATATTAAAAGGAAGCCCCTCACGGAAACCCTCCAGAATCGCCTTCATCGGTTTTTTATATTTTCTCCATACCGCACCCGAATCCCCCAAAGCTTGCGCATATTCCTGAAGAGCCTGAAAAAACCAGAGAGGCGCATCGACAGAATTAAAAGCCGGATGATCTTCCGAGCCCATATTAGGGAACAACCCCCCCTTCATGCGACCCACCATGGTATCAATCACTTCCTTACAAGTCTTAATATCCCCGACAGATAAAGTGAGGCCGGGAAGGGCAATGAAGGTATCTCTCCCCCAGGAACCAAACCACGGAAAACCTGCCAGAACTTCTACCTGATGACCCTTTCTTACAAAAAATTGCTGGGCGGCATTTTTCAAACAATTTTCAAAACTATCCCGGGGTATTCTTTTCGACAGGCAATGAGCATATTTTCTGGAGAATCCTTCAGGAGCATGCTCCTGAAGACTGGCTGAAAAATAAACGCTCTCCCCTTTCCTGATCGGAAATTCAAAATAACCGGGAACAAAAAGATCTTCTTTATAGTCATAACCCCTCTCCTGCTCTTTTGCATATTCAATCCCATAATACCAATCCGGGACCGGCACAAAATCATTTTTTTTGGACAACTGCAGATACAACGCCGGCAAGGATTTATACATCTGACTCCGGATCCCGTTTTCTATAAACTCAATTCTTGTATCGGCCACAAGATTGGCATGTGACAGACTGTGAATCAAACGATTGGCCAGAAAAGGCTGTAAACGTAATAAGGTCGGTGAGTGTGCCTCTTCCAGGGTATACTTGATCAGCACCTGCTCTTCCATATCTGTCATTAGAAATTCTTTAGACAACACCACTCCGCCTACACGATAGGTGATCTTTGTCACATAATCCGTTTCAAAATCGATCACGTACTTATGACCTTTGGGGCAATAGACCTCCTCTCCGTATTTATGAATCCCGAGATTGAAACGCGCTTCGCGCTGGATAATACTTTCATCCAGGGTAGATAAGAAAACAAATCTTTCATTCTGACACGATTCAACCGGAGATATGAGCAAACCGTGATACTTTCTGGTATTACACCCTACAATGGTAGAAGAGGCATAAGACCCTGCCCGGTTAGAGCGTAAAAATTCACGGTGTGTAGAATATTCCAGATTGGTCAGTTTTGACCGGTCAAATTCCAGGTATTTCATCAGTTAAGCTTTATTAATAGAAAACAATCTTTAAACCATAAAAGTTGTGTTCAAATGAGGAAATGTTTCAACAAACCGATAAATAACTCCCGTCTGAATTTATCACGGAGTAATCATGTTAAATTTAACCAATTTACCATGATAAATTAACACTTCCTGAGATTTTAGAGTATATTTTTGTCAGAGAGACGGCAAAATCTTCTAAATTTGTCCACAGAGATTCTCTATAATGTATTCTGTTGTAAACCATCCGATTCCTTATGATGAACCATACTGCTTTTATCAAACGATTTTGCTGGACAATTTTATTGATTCCATTTTTTATATCCTGTAATTCTGAGGGCAAAAATACCTCCATTCAACTGGCATTCCAGGACGTTCCGGAATCGGCCAGCATCCTGTTGCAGGAACTTTCTAGCGAGCAATCGGCGATTGATACCCTTGAGGTAGACGCTCAGAACACACGGGCTAAATTTTCTGTTAAAATTAAAATCCCTACTTATTATACGATTCGGAGCAAAGGAGGGGAAATTATCACACTGCTGGTTCATCCTAAAGACAAAATCATCATCCGGGCCGAGTCCCCAAAATTTGAAAACTGGACCCTGGAGGGAAGTGAAGACTCTGAAAAGATCAGACAACTTTCCACAAATCTTAAAAACACCATTCGGCAAATTGATTCTCTCAACAATGTACTGATCTCGTTTATAGATAATAAGAATATCAATAATATCAGGGTTCTGATTGAAATGAGTTACAATCGCATCATCAAGGAACAGAGAGATTCTACCATTCAGTTTATTAAGAACCATCTTGGATCTATGGTTTCTTTGTATGCATTGTACCAGCAATATCCAAACAGTAATTTTGTACTGGACCGAAAAGAAGATATCACCTGGTTTGAAAAATCGGACTCGGCTCTTTACAAAAAATATATTTCGTCATCTTACGTACAGATGTTACATGCCAATGTAACCGAAATTAAAGACCAACTTAGAAAAGCAGAAATTTCTTCGATGGTTTCCGGACTGGGAGCCACTGCTCCCCAGATTGAACTTCCGGATCCAAATGGAAACACCGTAAAACTTTCTTCTTTGCGCGGGAAATATGTATTGATCGATTTCTGGGCTGCATGGTGCAGTCCCTGCCGGGAAGAAAACCCCAACCTGGTTGCCACCTATGAAAAATATGCCTCCCGTGGATTTGAAATTTTTCAGGTTTCACTGGACAGAAATAAAAAACAATGGCTTGACGGCATTGCTGAGGATGGTCTGGGAAGATGGAAACACGGCTGTGACCTTAAATACTGGGACACTCCTGTTGCCATTGAATACAATGTGGAAGAAATCCCGGCGAATTTTCTGATTGACCCCGAAGGAACGATCATTGCTAAAAACCTGAGAGGAGAAGCCCTGCCCAAAAAACTAGAGGAAATCTTCGCAAATGCCAAATAAACCAGCCGACCCTTCTATTTTGGGGAAAAAACTATACTTTGCCTCAGATGCACATCTTGGAATGTTTCCCGAACAAGGAAGCAGGATAAGGGAAATACGTCTTGTTCAGTGGTTGGAAGAGATTCGTAAAGATGCTGCTGAAATATATCTCCTCGGAGATATATTTGACTTTTGGTATGAATACCCTAAAGTAGTTCCCAGAGGTTTTACCCGATTTCTGGGAAAGATTTCCGAGATCTGCGACAGCGGAATTCCTGTTCATTTCTTCACAGGAAATCATGACGGGTGGATATTTGATTATCTGGCTTCCGAAACCGGAATGATCATTCACCAGGACTTGTTTGAAACAGAATTTCAAGGTAAAAAAATTCTTATGGGACACGGAGACGGCCTGGGTCCTCAGGAGTTTCATTATCGACTCATGAAACGGGCCATGCACTGGAAATGGGCGGAATTTATTTTCTCCCGTATCATCAATCCAAATTTCGGAGTCCGCCTGGCTCATTTCTGGTCCAAACACAGCCGCTTATCCAAAGGGCTTAGAGAAGCATTTCTGGGAACATCGCGCGAATATCAGATTGCCTATTGCATGGACATGCTGAAAAAAACGCATTATGACTATTTTATTTTCGGACACAGACATCTCGCGCTGGATATTCAATTAACCCCGGAAAGCCGCTATCTCTGTCTGGGAGAATGGGTGGAGGCCTGCACATACGCAGTCCTGGACGAGCAGGGGCTTATTTTGCGGTCTTTTGCAGGCAAAGACGAAGCCATCCTCCGGAAGAATTAATTCACTCTGTGTATCTTTGCTCCAAGGGCATTCAGTCGCAAATCAATATCTTCATAACCCCGGTCAATCTGATCAATATTGTGAATGACGCTGGTTCCTTCAGCCGACATGGCTGCTATCAACAGCGCAACCCCGGCCCTTATATCGGGAGAAGTCATGGTGGTAGCCCGGAGACGTATCCGCCCTCCCAGACCAATCACCGTAGCCCGGTGAGGATCACACAGTATAATCTGAGCCCCCATGTCAATCAGTTTATCCACAAAAAACAATCTGCTTTCAAACATTTTCTGATGAATCAGAACACTTCCTCTTGCCTGAGTTGCCACAACCAGAAAAACACTAAGCAGATCGGGGGTTAGTCCTGGCCATGGAGCATCCGCAATGGTCAGAATAGAACCATCAATAAAAGTATCTATTTCATAGGCATCCTGCCGGGGAATAAAAATATCCTTCCCATGCTGCTCAACAAAGATTCCCATCCTTTCGAACTGAGTCGGAATAATCCCCAAATCTCTGATATCAACATCCTTCAAAGTAATCTCAGAACCCGTCATAGCCGCAAGTCCGATAAAACTTCCCACTTCGATCATATCAGGAAGAATCCGGTGTTCACAACCTCCCAATGCCTCAACGCCTTCAATGACCAGTAAATTAGAGCCAATCCCCTGGATTTTCGCCCCCATACGGTTTAACATCATACACAGCTGCTGAATATAAGGTTCACATGCAGCATTATAAAGCGTGGTAATCCCCCTGCCAAGAACGGCAGCCATAATCAGATTGGCAGTTCCCGTCACAGATGCTTCTTCAAGCAAAATCCAGGCACCTCTGATCTGAGAAGAGGTTACGGTAAAAATCTTATGATCCTGATCAAAATGAAAAGCAGCCCCAAGTTTTTCAAATCCCAGAAAATGGGTATCAAGCCTTCTGCGGCCAATCTGATCTCCCCCGGGACGGGGAACAATAGCTTTACCGCAGCGGACCAAAAGAGGGCCGGCAATCATAATTGAACCTCTGAGACTTTTTGCTTTACTGATCACCCCGGGTTGCATCAGGGTCTCCACATTCAGAGCTTCTGCACAAAAAGACCAGACACCCCGGTCAATTTTTTTGACCCTGACACCCAAATCTTCCAGTAAACCGATCAGCTGAAGTACATCGGTAATTTCGGGAACATTATGAATCACCACTTCGGAAGAAGTCAGCAAACAGGCGCATATTACCTGCAAAGCCTCATTTTTAGCGCCCTGAGGAGTAAGATCACCTGCTAAATGAAAACCGCCTTCTACTTCAAACGATGCCATATGACTAAATTTGTAACCTATCAGGCACTATAATTCCGGGAACCGGGTCCGCGAAAATTTTTTCTTTTTTTATTCTTATTCTGATTGGATCTGGCCTTCCCCATCGGACGCATTTCTTTCGCTTCGGGAATATTCTCATACAGATGCACCGAGGGATCCAGACTCAGTTTTCCTCCTGAAAGTGCCAGCATATCAGCCAAAATAGACTCATCATCGACTGAATCCCGGTTCCAGGTCAGGTAGGATCTTTTAATATAGTTAGCAATCAGTAATTTAAGATGAGATTTCAACTCGCCTTCTTCCATCTTTACCGCTTCTTTAATCATCTCTTCAATGATTTTTCCATAATGACGGCACTTGATCTGATTCCCCGGATAAGATACCGGATGAGGTTTTGTCTGAAACGTCTCGCGTTCAGGAAGATCATATGGGAAATCGATATCCAGTTTAAAATCCGACATAATGGCCAGATGATCCCATAATTTATGTTTAAAATCACTGACGTCTCTGAGGTGGGGATTGATGCAACCCATCACCGCAATGATCGCCTGGGCGGCACGATTTCTTTCTTCACGTGATTCCAGTCCGACAGCATAATCTACCATTTTTTGAATATTACGCCCGTATTCCGGCAAAATTAATCTGGACCGTGAAGTGTTATAATCTGTCATATATCAATATTTTGGATACAAAAGTAATTGTTTTTAACAAACGCCCTTAAAATCAAAAGGAAAAAGATTACAGAGACTGCATGATAATCTGTTCAGTAGCTCCCAACTCGGATTGGATAAAAGCAGCAGACAAAGCCCCTGCCTTCATGCGATCCTCAGGCTGACTATAAAAGGTTTTCAACCTGGCGGAAAGATCCTTGTATTCATGAACAGGAAATCCGCCTCCAGCGGCAACCAGACCTACCGCCTCTCTGTATTTTGCATAATTGGGCCCAAACAATACCGGGACTCCAAAAACTGCAGGTTCCAGACAATTATGAATCCCTTCTTTTCCAAAGCCTCCCCCGACATAGGCAACCTTCCCGTATCGATACAAAGATGAAAGCATGCCGACATTATCAATAATCAATACCTGGCACTCTTCAATGGGAGATTTCTCGATGCCGGAATAAAACACCAAAGGTTTTAAGATCCCCTGAGATAATCTTTCCAAATTTTGAGCATTAATTTCATGGGGAGCAATGATATATTTGATAGGGAAAGCACATTCATTGATAAATTTTATCAGAAGAATCTCATCATGTAACCAGGTACTTCCGGCTACAACACAAAAAGAATCTCCGATAAAACGTTCAATCTCCGGAAATCGCTTTGCCTGTATTGCAATACGATTCACACGGTCAAACCGGGTATCACCGGTGACTGAGGTTTTTTCATACCCGATTTTGAGAAGCAACTCCGCAGATTTACTGTCCTGAACAAAAATATGTCTGAAACTCTTTAAGGCCTTGCGAAAAGGAAATCCGTACCCCTTAAAAAACACCTGATTTTCCCTGAACAAGGCAGAAAAAAGATAAACCGGTATACTCCTTTCTTCCAACACCCTGAGATAATTCATCCAGAACTCATACTTTACAAAAAACACTTTACAGGGAGCCACCAGATCAACAAACCGGGAAGCATTTTTATAGGTATCCAAAGGCAGATAAAACACAAAATCAACGCCTTTATAATTTTTTTGCACTTCGTATCCCGAGGGAGAAAAAAAGGTCAAAACAATACGAACTTCCGGATTTTTGGCACGAAAAGTTTCCAAAACAGGTCTTCCCTGCTCAAATTCACCCAACGAAGCGCAATGCATCCAGATGGTTTCTCCCTGATATCCGGATAAACAAGATTCAATTTTTTCAAAAAGATGAAGCCTTCCCCGATAAAACAATCTGATTTTTCCATCCGAAATACGGGATACTATTCCAATTAAAAAGGCAACACAATGAATTAACAGATCATAGATAAAATACACCATAAACAAGACTGTGCTGAAGATCTAAAATAGCTGAAAACCTTTGCAAAGGTAGACATTTTATTGTTTAAAACAGCCTGTTCAATGCATCAGAAAATTGTCCATGCCAAATGATAAAGTTATTACATAAAAATTGTAAATATTTGGATATCTAATAATTACAGACTGTTAGCATTTTGTGAATAAGTATCCCGTACTCTCGCCCTTCAAAAGTTTCACTCGGTGTACTTTTGTTAAAAGAATAAAAATTGGTTTAAACACTAAACACAATCTAGCTATGAACCCAGAATCAGAACCTGCTATTCACAAAGAATCAACGCCTCAGACATACACCTTTGATCAGGCATATCAGGCTTCTCTGAAATATTTTAAAGGAGATGAACTGGCCGCAAAAGTCTGGGTAACCAAATATGCATTGAAAGATTCTGCAGGCTTGATTTACGAGCTTTCCCCTTCGGATATGCACTCCAGGCTTGCCCGGGAAGTAGCCCGTATTGAACAAAACTATAAAAATCCGCTTTCCGAACAGGAGATTTTTAATCTGTTCAAAGATTTCAGATACATCATTCCGCAGGGAAGTCCCATGACAGGTATTGGTAATTATTTCCAGATTGCCTCCCTGTCCAATTGTTTTGTCATAGGAAACGACACCATGGCGGATTCCTACGGAGGGATCATGAAAATTGATGAAGAACAGGTACAATTGATGAAGCGGCGCGGAGGAGTGGGACATGACCTGTCACATATCAGGCCTCACGGAAGCCCCGTGCTCAACAGCGCCCTGACCTCTACCGGAGTGGTTTCCTTCATGCAGAGATATTCCAATTCAACCCGGGAAGTGGCCCAGGACGGGAGACGCGGTGCTCTGATGCTGAGCATATCGATCAAACATCCTGATGCGGAAGAGTTTATTGATGCAAAAATGGAATCAGGGAAGGTTACCGGAGCCAATGTCTCGGTAAAAATCGATGATGACTTTATGCGTTCGGTCGTGAATGGTGGGAAATATGAACAACATTACCCGATTGATAGCAAGACGCCGGCCTATAGACAGGAAGTCGATGCCCGCCAGGTATGGAATAAAATTATTCACAATGCATGGAAATCAGCGGAACCCGGAGTCTTATTCTGGGATACCATTATCAGGGAATCCGTACCGGATTGTTATGACGATCTGGGATTCAAAACGGTATCCACTAATCCCTGCGGAGAGATCCCCTTATGTCCTTACGACAGCTGCCGTCTTTTGGCTATCAATCTGTACGAATATGTGGACAAACCCTTTACCAAAGACGCCTTTTTCAATTTCACCCTTTTCAGGGAACATGTTGCCTATGCCCAGCGTATTATGGACGACATTATAGACCTTGAAATTGAAAAAATTGACACCATTCTTCAAAAAATCAAAAATGACCCGGAAGATGATGAAATTAAACGGGTAGAACGAAAACTCTGGGAAAAGATCCGCCGAAAAACCCTCATGGGCCGTCGTACCGGAGTGGGTATTACTGCTGAAGGAGACATGCTGGCTGCCCTGGGGTTGCGTTACGGGACCTCTGAAGCTACCGATTTTGCAGTAAAAGTACAGAAAACCGTTGCCGTTGAAGCCTACAGATCTTCTGTAAAAATGGCACGGGAAAGGGGCGCTTTCGAAATGTATGATACGCAAAGAGAAAAGGAAAATCCTTTTATACTCAGACTCAAAGAGGAAGATCCCGCTTTGTATGATGAAATGACCCAATATGGAAGAAGAAACGTAGCCCTGTTGACTATTGCTCCCACCGGAACTACCAGCCTGATGACCCAAACCACCTCGGGAATTGAACCGGTTTTCCGTCCGGTATATACCCGGCGGCGTAAAGTAAATCCCAATGACAGCAACGTGAAGGTTGCATTTACAGACGCTACCGGAGATACTTTTGAAGAATTCAATGTTTTCCATCACAAATTTAGAATCTGGCTGGAAAATAATGGTTACAACCCTGATGAGGTGGAACACTATGAGAAAGAACAAATTGATAAAATCATTGAGAAATCCCCTTACAACAAAGCAACCGCCAATGATATTGACTGGCTTTCCAAAGTAGAAATGCAGGGTAAAATTCAGAAGTGGGTGGATCACTCCATCAGCGTAACCATTAATCTTCCGGAAAATACGACAGAGGATCTGGTATGGCAGCTATACGTAAAGGCATGGGAATGCGGATGTAAAGGGATCACCGTATACAGGGAGGGATCCAGAGACGGAGTATTAATTTCCAAATCCAAAGAAGAAACCAACTCCGGCATCCCCGTCACCTTGTCAAAACCGCTGGTAAGGCCTGAAGAGCTGGATGCAGAAATCATACGGTTCAAAAACAACAATGAAGAGTGGATCGCCTTTATCGGACTGCAAAACGGTCGACCCTATGAAATCTTTACCGGTAAAACGGAAGATGAAGTACTCCCTGTTCCGAAATCAATAGACAAAGGATTGATCATCAAAGTTAAGGACAACGATGGGACCCGTTATGATTTTCAATACACAGACCGTTACGGATATAAAAATACCATGGGTGGACTTTCCCGGACTTTTAATAAAGAATACTGGAATTATGCCAAATTAATCTCCAGCGTCCTGCGCTACGGAATGCCCATCCCCGATGTCGTAAACCTGGTAACTTCCCTGAACCTGAATGATGAGGCCATTAACACCTGGAAAAACGGAGTCGTAAGGGCACTAAGAAAATATGTACCTAACGGAACCAAAGCCGCCAAGGAAAAATGTCCACAGTGCGGATGTGAAGGGACCCTGGTCTATACAGAGGGCTGCCTTACCTGTAGTTCTTGCGGGCAATCCAAATGCGGATGATCTGAAATCTTTCCTGCAGGAAAGATTTCAGTATAAAAACTGGTCATAAGGATAACGCGTTACATGGATCTCTTTTACCTTTTGATAAAGAAGATCCTTGAAGGCGGAAATATGGGTCTGATTGCGGGCAGAAATAAAAACGCAGGGTGCGTTATTCTTAGCCATCCAACTGTCCAGCATTTCTTCCAGGCTGTAATTTTCTCTTTTCTTTGGAAGCAGATCATCTTCGTCCCTGGGAATGAAGGTATATTTATCAATTTTATTAAATACCACAATGATTGGTTTATCCATAGCCTTCAACTCCAACAAAGTCTGATTCACGATCTCAATTTGTTCCTCAAAATTGGGATGAGAAATATCCACAACATGCAACAGAATATCGGCCTCCCTGACCTCATCCAGTGTTGACTTAAAAGATTCCACCAAATGATGGGGAAGTTTGCGTATAAAGCCCACCGTATCGGAAAGCAAAAACGGAAGATTCCCCAAAACCACCTTACGTACGGTAGTATCCAGGGTAGCAAACAGTTTATCCTCTGCAAACACGTCCGATTTGCTCAGAAGATTCATAAGCGTAGATTTCCCCACATTGGTATAACCCACCAGAGAAACGCGGACAATACTCTCCCGGTTTTTACGCTGAAGAGCCATCTGAGTATCAATTTTTTTCAGATCATCTTTCAGCCGGGCAATCTTATCGCGGATAATACGGCGGTCTGTTTCAATTTCGGTTTCTCCGGGGCCTCTCATACCAATCCCTCCTTTTTGCCTTTCCAGGTGGGTCCAGAGACGGGTTAAACGGGGAAGCATATACTGGCATTGAGCCAGCGATACCTGAGTCTTGGCATGAGCAGTCTTCGCTCTTTTAGCAAAAATATCAAGAATAAGATGTGTCCTGTCCAAGATCCGGCATTCCAGTGTTTTTTCAATATTTCTTAACTGGGTTGGCGTCAGTTCATCATCAAAGATGACCAGGTCAATCTCGTTTTCTTTTACATAAAGCCTGATTTCTTCCAGTTTTCCCGGCCCGACAAAAGTTTTTGAATTGGGAGCATCCATATTCTGGGTAAAAATCTTTAAGGGATCTCCACCGGCAGTATCGGTTAAAAAAGCCAGTTCCTTCAGATATTCTGCCAGTTCCTGTGCCTGTTGAGCGGAACCGGATATACCTACCAACACCGCTTTTTCCTTTTGAAGGTTTATTTTATCAGAAAGCGCACTCATATATAAATCTTAGTGATTATCATCAGAATTAAAGACAGGAAAAGCTCCGGGAAATCCAGAGCTTTTCCTCCAAATATTTTTCTTGACTTTTCAAGTTACTGCAAAATAAAGACCACCGGGAACGTAAACTGAACTTTCACAGGTTTACCTGCCTGAAGACCGGGTTTCCAATAGCCTTTGGGACAACTGGAAATTACGCGGACCGCTTCCTGATCAAGATTAGGGTCTACACCACGCAAAACCTGAACATCCACAACCTCTCCCCTGGAGTTTACAGCAAACTGAATCAGTACACGGCCACTTACTCCGTTTTTTACAGCAACAGGAGGATATATCAATTTATCATTGATCCAGTCACGGAATGCACTGCTTTCTTTTCCCAGAAAAGTAGGCATGTCTTCAACCGAGATAAAAATTTCTTCTTCTTCTACTACTTCTTCTCTCTTTTCTGTAGAGTTAAAATCCACCGGCTCAACAACCGTGGTTTCGCTAGTTTCCACATTGACACTAAAATCTGCCATCAACTGTACATCATCAGATTCAATAGTTAAGACATCATTGATAGAAGGTGCCGGTATAGGAGGAGGAATCGGTTTAACTTCTTCCTGACGGGTAATCGGAACTATTTCCATCTCTACAACCTGCTTTACCATCTCCATCCTCCCGGAAGTTTCACCACTCGGAAAAGATTTTGACTCAAATATAAAAAACACGATCATCAATGAGACCAGCAGCCCGATCTGAAAAAAAAGATTTCTCTTTTTGTCCAAGTCTACTTTTTCAGCTTTTTTGATTTCCATCGCGCTATCGCTTCCTGAGTCAGAAAATAGGATGTATTATGATTGTTTTGTAGCACACAAACTTATCAACAATTTTTCACAAAAAAATATGCAGGCAAAAAAAGCAAGACTCCGGCAGTATATTTTTTTGAAAAACAGAAAAAAGAAAACCGTTTCCTCAAAAAAGGAAACGGCTTTACTATACAGAACAGAAGCAATTACCAATTCAAAATTTTATAAAAATCGTAGGCTTCCGGATTTTTAACAAATTCCTTTGCTGCCTGATAATCATCAGGAGTAATGTAGTCCATAATATTGCTGATAAACGACTGTATTTTGTTTCCACCAATATTCACAAGACGGGGAGGAATCTTTCCGGTAGAAGGATCCTGAAGATCTTTCAGATAAAGAGGAGACACTTCTCCGAGCTGATCCACATACACCATACATCCGGTGATTCCCTGCGAGAAAAGATTGTAAACACCCATTCCCAGCATGGAACAATATACCAGATCATATGAAGCAGGAGCGCAGCAACGGACCTCATATCCGATTTCATCCGGCCTGCTCTTTACCTTAAGACCCAGCTGAGCGATCTCCTTTCCAAGAAGTTCATTGAAGATATGCGATTTGGAAACCTTTCCGAGTTCAGGATGTCCATGTTCATCATAAGTGAACAATACCC
>JAQVSH010000210.1 GCA_028700615.1 Bacteroidales bacterium | reverse complement strand
TCGTCTGCATTCAAGGCAGTATTCAATTAAACTAAGGTTTAGACAGCGCCCTCTAAGACAAAGCTGAATGCCTTAATATGGTACTATAAAAAATAGTCAAATAGACAAATAATCAAATAAATTAATCCGAATCCCGCAAGCAACGGACAGAAAACCCGGCTGAATAGTAAAAGCCGACGCTGTACACGTTGCTATGATCGAAGGTCAGCATCCGGTTCCAGGCGTAACCACGTGCTTCCTCCGTAGCACTCCACCAGATACCTGTGTTACCGATTTCATAAAACCCATTGGCAAAGAGGGAACCACCCGGAAGTCCTGTAAAACCACTTGAGTTGTCAGCTCCCTCGTTTGGGCTGTTCCAATGAGAGGTTCCAGCTTCTTTCAGTTTACCACCTTCGTCTGTACCGCGCCACGAACTGTCATCTGCTTCTTCCTGTGACATACCAAGGTGTATTTCTAATTGTTTCCACTCTGCATCACTAGGTAAATGCCATCCTTCTGGACATATACCCTGCACTCCACTGGGATTTGTATTGCTGCTTGAAGTACCATTCATGGCTGCTAGCCAATTATACAATACCCCATAGGTTTGATAATTACTTGTGGCTTTGGCTTCATCTACGTCAGTGCCGTCATAACCATATACGTAATAATATGGATTACTAGAAGAAACTGTTGCCGGGCCTTCAACGCTTGGCAGATACGCTAGGTTTTCTGCCATCCATACTTGCTCTCCAATGGTTTTCATTTTATACACTCGGCTATCCCGGGAATCAGTAAATAAATCGTATGTTTGAAATGACTTCTGTTCCCCATAGGCTATTCCTTCTGAATTTGTTGCATAAGCCCTTACATAATAGGTGGTGTTCGGAGAAAGGCCGGTGATATTGCTGGTATAAGTTCCCAGACCTGTACCATCTGTTGTCTTTGAATCTAAAATCGTGGGATTCTCTGATGTACTCCAGCATACGCCCCTTGTTGTAACATCAATTCCTCCTTCTGAAGTCACATTTCCTGAACAGGTTGCTGTTGTGGTGGTAATATTGGTGATATCTCCTGTAGTGACAGTAGGAGTTGTTAGTTCTGAATTTGTGGTGAAGGTCTTCTGCTCACCGTAAGCTGTCCCCTTAGCGTTTGTTGCATAAGCACGAACATAATAAGTGGTGTTAGGGGACAGTCCGGTAATATTACTGGTATAAGCACCCAAGCCCATTCCATCAGTTGTTTTTGAATCCACTAATGTAGGATTTTGTGAAGTACTCCAGCAGACTCCACGAGCAGTAACTTCCTGTCCACCATCCCCCAATACGACAGCCGAACAGCTTGCTGACAAGGTTTTAACATAAATTTCTCCAGTGGTGACAAAAGGTTGACCATAACCTTTAATACAACGTATGCTGCAACCGGTATTTGTATAAGTATATTCTAATAATTCCACAAATATAGTTGGGTTGGTACAACCCATAAAACCTGAAGACTCAGATGTTTCCCTCTTGCTAGAAGACCAAAAAAGAGCCTGAGAACCTAATCCCCCGAAATAAGTTCCCATGACATTTGATCCTCTGCCACCACCCGGGAGAGCTGAAAAACCACTTTCATTGGTCGCTCCTCTGTTCGGGTCAAACCAATGTATTATACCCGGTTCTTTCATTTTTCCACCAGCTTCGTGTTGTCCACCAAGAAAAGTTATTAATTCCATAAATTCTTCATTATTTGGCAAATGCCAACCTTCTGGACAGGCTGTCAATGCTGCATACCAGTTATATAATACACCGTATGTATTGAAATTGTCTGTTGCTTTGGCAGCTTCTATATCGGTGCCGTTATAATCGTAAATGTAATAATAAGGATCAGTCTCTTTTCCTTCCTCTTCTGATCCTGACTCTAGAGGATTAACAGCTGGTAGATACGACATGTTTTCTGCCATCCACTCCTGATTACCTATTTGAACATATTTATATGTTCGCGCATCTCTATTATCGGTGAATTCATTGTATTCGATATCATAGTCGATGAGTGTCGCAAATGATTTTTGTTCACCATAACCTATTCCCTTGGAATTAGTGGCATAAGCCCTAACATAATAAATGTTATTAGGGGAAAGATTTTCAAGTATACCTGTGTATGAGCCTACTCCTGTACCGTTTGTTGTTTTTGAGTCTGAAATGGTGGGATTTTCCGAAAGACTCCAACAAATACCACGCTCAGTAACAGGTAGGCCACCATCAGACGATATATTGGACAAACAGGTTGCTGACGTCATAGTGATATTCATTACCTCTCCTGTAGTAACCAGAGGGGCTTGTTCTGTATTCAGTGTTGTGAAATATAACTGTATTCCGTAGGAGGTTCCTTCAGAGTTGGTGGCATAAGCCTTAACATAATAGGTGGTGTTCGGAGAAAGTCCGGTGATATTGCTGGTATAGGTGCCCAAGCCTGTACCATCTGTTGTTTTTGAATCCGCTATTGTAGGATTTTGTGAAGTACTCCAGCAGACTCCACGGACAGGAGGATTCGTATCTCCTCCATCTTTATAAACATTGCTTGAACAACAAGCGGTATTATTTGAAAAATTAGAGATTTCGCTGGTAAAAACAATGGGCAAGATGTTTTTGACACAACGAACACTAAAACCACTTCCCTTTGCCATTGGGGCATACGGTGCTACTGTAGAGTTATATTCTAGAAATAAACAATAGTCAATATTAGGATGATTATAATTCATGGAAAAAGTGGCCAGACGACCTATGCCAGAGAACCGATTATTTGAAGCACTGTACTCACCAGCAGGTATACCTGTAAAACCACTTTCGTTGGTTGCCCCTGTATTTGGCTCTTGCCAGTGGGTTGTACCGGATTCTTTCATTTTTCCTCCTGCCTCTTCTTGGCCTCCAAGAAAAGAAGTCAAATATTGCCATTCTTCATAACTGGGCAAATGCCAGCCCGGAGGGCAAGCAGACAGTGCCGCCGTCTGGTTATATAAAACACCATAGGTACTGTAATTGTTTGTGGATTTTGCATCTGTTACACTTGTGCTAGCATAATCGTATACATAATAATATGGCGAACTGTTTGACCATGAAGACTGTGGGCTTACTGATGGCAGATACGCCAAGTTTTCTGCCATCCATACCATGTCGTTAATAAGTAACATTTTGTATACATTGTTATCCCGTGAATCAGTAAAAGTACTCCCTCCATCTTCCTGCTGTGTCCTAAAAATAACCTGCTCGCCGTAATATGTTCCTTCAGAATTAGTGACATAAGCTCTTACATAATATTTTGTTAAAGAATGTAGACCGGTAAGATCGCTGGTAAAAGAACCCAGACCTGTACCTTCATCGCTTTTTGAATCTACTATTGTGGGATACTCTGATGTACTCCAACATATACCACGGGCTGTAATAGCTAAGCTACCATCTTCGGTAACATTTCCAGTACAGCTTGCTGACGAAGTAGTAATGTTGGTTACTTCTCCAGTGGTAACATTGGGTTGAGGATAACCTTTTATACAACGAACACTATAACCTGGTTCCCTAGTACTGTTTGCAAAGGTATAGAAGTTCAGCTTTGCTGTATCGTGTTCTAAAGACCATTCAGATACCGGTTCAGAAGCCTTTGATGACCAAAATCTGGATTCGCTCCCCATAAAATTGAATATATTAGTGGAGCCACTGGATTGGAAACCACCAGGCAAACCTGTAAAACCACTTTCGTTGGTTGCCCCTGAATTTGGTTCTCTCCAGTGGAGTGTACCCGATTCTTTCATTTTTCCTCCTGCTAAATCCTTTCCACCAAGATTGTTTTGCAGTATTGCCCATTCATCGTCACTGGGTAAATGCCAGCCTTCGGGGCAGGCAGTTATTGCAGCTGGCCAATTATATAATACACCGTATGTGGCATAATTTGATGTCGCTTTTGCCTCCTTTATATCTTCACCTCTGTAATCGTATACATAATAATGATTTTCTGAATCTGAACCTGTGGTAAAAAGACTTATAGTAGGCAAATACGCTAAATTTTCTGCCATCCATATCTGGCTGGCAATAGTCACTTTTTTGTAAGCTTTCCCATCCCTGGAATCGGTAAACTTCTCGTAAATAATAGTTTGATCCGTCATAGCGGACAGAGACAGGGTGATATAATTTCGGTGTCCGGCTTGCATGGTCTTTGCCGACTGTACCGTTGTAGTGGAGATGTGATTTTCTGTTTCCAAAATGATTTGTAAAGGATCTCCGGATTGTATTGCAG
>JAQVSH010000209.1 GCA_028700615.1 Bacteroidales bacterium | reverse complement strand
TGCCGTATATCTACACTATGGCCGGAATGGTTTACCATCAGGATTACACAATTATGCGTCCGATGGTGATGGATTTTAAAAAGATCAGAAAGTGTTGGATCTTGGGGATCAATATATGTTTGGACCCGGGTTGCTGGTAGCCCCTGTATACAAATACAAAGCCCGCAGCCGCGAAGTTTACTTCCCGGAAAACAACGGATGGTACGATTTCTATACCGGAAAATATACCGCCGGAGGTCAGAAATTATTAGTAGAGGCTCCTTATGAAAGAATGCCTTTGTATGCAAGAGAAGGTTCAATCCTGCCGGTAGGTCCCGAAATTCAGTATGCTTCTGAGAAACCGGAAGCCCCGCTGACACTCATGGTTTATACAGGGAAAGACGGAGAATTTGCGTTGTATGAAGACGAAGGCACCAACTATCAATATGAAAAGGGCGCCAGTTCTATTATTCCGATGACCTACACTGAGTCTTCCGGAACCCTTGAAATCGGAGATAGGAAAGGATCTTTTCCGGGCATGGTAGAGAATAGGATTTTCCAGGTGGTATTTGTAGATCAGAACAATCCCTCAGGATATGATAAGCCTTCTCAAAAAGTGATAACAATTGAATATAAAGGTCAAAAAACATCCATCACCAAACCATGAAATATTTTAGTGCGATACTGATCGCTCTCTGTTTTTATCTTACGGCGTATGGGCAAAATGATTCTCTGACCAGAGAGTATACTGTGGCTGACGTTCCCAATGTTCAGCTGCAGGATGCCACTCAGTTTGTGAGTGATCCGGGAAATCTGCTAAAAAGAGAGACCAGGGACAGCATAAATGCGATGCTCTTTGACCTGCGGCGGAATACCACGGTAGAAGTAGCAGTGGTTGTACTTCCCTCCACAGGACAAATTGTTTGCGATGAGTTTGCACTTCAATTGCTCAATACATGGGGCGTAGGTAAATCCAATGATAACGGGCTGGTCGTTTTATTTGTCAACGACCAGCATTGTATTAAGTTTGAAACCGGTTATGGGCTGGAAGGCGTATTGCCCGATGCAATCTGCAAAAGGATTCAGATCGGGACGATGCTTCCGCTTTTCAGAGAGGAAAACTATGATCAGGGCATGCTGGAAGGCATTCGGGCTGTAAGCGAGCGTATTTCTTCGCGGGACAGTACTGAATTGGCTGATTTGTACGGAGTTTCCTCTGATAAAGTATCAAAAGGAACTAACCCTGGCAGCATTATCCTTTGGGATCTTCTGATCGGTATTTTGTTCTTTTTAGCGGCTTTTTTCCACATGACAGGGAAAAATCGTACTCTCAGGGGCCTGTCCAAAGATACCCGGTGGGCTTCACTGAGAAAAATCGCTTCCGGATGGATCATTGCCTCTCTGATATTCCCTCTGGGATCCCTGTTGATTTACTTTTTTTACCGCAAAAGAAGCCTTCAGATCAGGTTTAACCCCATGTCTTGCGCACAATGCGGTCAGACCATGAGAAGGCTTGGAGAAAATGAAGAAGATTCTTTTTTATCGGCTGCTGCTATTTCTGAAGAAAATGTGGGATCTGTAGACCATGATGTATGGGTATGTCCGGATTGCAAAAACGTGGAAAGATACAGTTATAAAGCTGCTATGACCATCTATTCGGAGTGTCCTGTATGTCATGCCCGGACTTATCATAAAGAAGGCGAGCAGATTGTTCAGCGGGCCACACAAATTAGCAGCGGACTGGGAGAACGGGTATTCTCCTGTGCAAATTGCCGGCACACTAACCGAATCCGTTTTGTCATCCCCCCTATTCCCCTACCCCCCAGATCCCGGGGCGGCGGTTTTGGAGGCGGCTTCGGAGGCGGTGGTTTTGGCGGCGGTTTTGGCGGCGGTTTTGGCGGCGGGAGCAGCGGAGGCGGCGGAGCCTCCAGTCACTGGTAAATCAGGAGCATGATTGATTCATTTTTTATACATTGCATTTAAATTCTATCACCCTTTAATGAAGACCTCATGAAAAAGTCTATTATCGTTCTTATTGTACTCGGTATCATTGTCATTGCGGCATTTATGCAGGGTAAAAACGTGTATAACAAACTGATTGTTATGGACGAATCAGTGCAAAGTGCCTGGTCTCAGGTGGAAAATCAATACCAAAGACGGATGGATCTTATTCCTAATCTGGTCAATACCGTGAAAGGGTATGCTGATTTTGAGCAGGAGACATTGACCGGTGTAATTGAAGCCAGGGCAAAAGCCACTCAGACACAGATTAATGCAGGAGAGATGAATGCAGAGTCACTGCAAAAATTTCAGGAAAGCCAAGCCGAACTGGGCTCCGCCCTTCAACGCCTGATGGTGGTAGTGGAACGCTATCCTGACCTGAAAGCCAATCAAAATTTTCTGGAACTTCAGGCACAGCTGGAAGGCACAGAAAACCGCATTAGCGTAGAAAGAGGGCGTTTCAACGAAACCGCTCAGGGCTACAACACCTATGCCCGGTCCTTCCCTACCAATCTTTTTGTGGGAATTTTTGGGCTGGACAAGACCAAAGCCTATTTCTCAAACGATCCGGGAGCAGAAAAAGCTCCGGTGGTTCAGTTTTAAAAGGCTTAATTTAAAAAGGACGCTGCAGAAATAAATATCTGTTCGAAAGCCTGGGTAACCAGGCTTTCGTCCGTTTTAGCCGCGGACGGAAAAGGAATTTCATGAGAGTAGTCATAATCAAAATCCATTTCTTTCAGACATGTTTTGGCGCACTCAGGCCCCAGTGCATTGATAATGCCGGGAGTTGTCATCACTAAGTCCTTTTTCAAAGAAATCGCCCGGATTCTGTCCAGGGAACGGAGAAAAAACGCCTCTCTTTCCTTTTTCCCGACGGAAAGATCAATCATGTTGGTAAACGATCGTTCAAGACGGTCTGCCTCTCCGCTCTGATCGCAACGCTGTATAAAACCATGCTGATAGTAATCCTTCATTGCCCGGAAGGTATTGCGATCCATAATCATCCGCGAATCTCCGTTCATTTCATTGAAAAGCGCTCCACCGCAAAACATAAAAAGACGAGACTCAGAAAAAAGATTCTTCACATCAGCCTGAAGTAAAACTTCTGAAAGCAGAGCTCCTATCGAATAGGCAAAAATATCAAATCTGGTATCCTTTTCGAAAAAAGGATGTTTCCCGGTTCTAATTTCTCTGCCCAACTGGCAAAGATTCAGGATGGTTTCCTTCCCTGAAACATAAAACCGAAACGGTTGCCTGAGGAGCCGGTCACTCAGTGCAAAATTGGCAAAAGTCAGTGTGGGAGAATCTTCTTTTTCTTTCTTTTTTCTTAGCCACGGCATGACCCATCTGGGATCTGTCCAGAAAGAGGGACACCGGTTCATATGAAAAGCGATGGGAAAAAGGAGAACCGGTTTTCCAGTCTGAAGCGTAAGATACTCTGCCCAGCAGAGATATTTTTCCCAACTTCGCTCATTTAATCCGTGAAGAAGAAGAATACATTCCTTGCTACGAAAATTTTTTTGATGAAACACGGGATACAAAAAATGTTCATTTTCAGGAATTCCATCATCAGAAGAAGAGCAAAAATCAGGAACTTTTAACCATTCCTGGGTGGTTTGAATTTCTTTTCTACCAAATATCTGATCAAATTGAAAAAAAGAGATCTCCACCCGGGAATCTTCAATCAGAGTGTTCTTCCCCAATTCAAATTTTTGTTTAAGCGTCAGCGTTCTTTCGTTCAGGTTCATTTTTCGGGCATTTCTACGAAAGAACAGTAGTTTCTTCAGATCAACAAATTAAAGGGATCAGGAGAATTTGGCCGGGGCGAAATATTGGATAAAGGTGTGAAATTGCCTATTCAGGGGTGAAATTTTTTCGGCTCCCGAGTTCGTTTTTTGGTCTCTCAGGACAAAAAAGCTATCTTCGTACTACTATCTGCGATTCATTAAAATGGGAATATGAGAAACACCATCCCGGATTACATAAACGAAAAATCCAATATCATAAGGCTGATTGTATTCACAGCGTTGTTTGCGCTTCTATTTATCAATATATACAAACCTTTCAGTTCTTCCAGCTGGTATCCCGTATCTGAACTTAAATTTTTTTTCTTTAGCAACCTGATTATTCTCACAGGAGTGCTGGTGGTAGTGGTGAGCCGTTTTATCATGTACCTCTATACCCGGAGAAAACCTCTTTTTTACGGAGAGTTTTTTATATGGGTTGCCGCCGAGATCTTTTTTATGTCAGCATTTTACACCCTCTACACCTCTATTCTGAA
>JAQVSH010000208.1 GCA_028700615.1 Bacteroidales bacterium | reverse complement strand
CGGCTGGCCTGTGATCACCGGCATGGTGGAGAGACGTAAGGAAAGAATAGATAAGGCTTTGGCCGAGGCAGCCGAAGCCCGTCTGCTTTTGGCCACTTTGAAACAACAAGGAGATGAATTGCTGAAAGAGGCGCAGGAAGAACATACAAAAATGATGGTACAGACGTCTGAATTACGCACTCAAATAATAATGGAGGCAAGGGAGGCTGCAACTGCCGAAGGCCGCATGATACTTGAACAGGCCAGATGCCGGATTGCTGAGGAAAAAGATGCCGCCATGCAGGAGCTTCGGGTTTACGTTGCAACCCTTGCCGTAGACGTGGCCGAGAAGATCCTTCGTCAACAACTGGATTCCGGGGCCAAACAGACCGATCTGATTAATCGGCTTATAGATGAAACTGTTAAACCAAGGGCATAGCGTAGTATGAATTCAGGTCTTATTGCTGCCAGGTATGCGGGTGCTTTGCTCGACTTTGCCAATTCAAGGAGCGAAGCACATAGTGTATATATCAGAATGAAGAGCCTGGCCAATCATTACCTGCAATTGCCCGATCTGAAAAAGACAGTTGAAAACCGTGTTATTCCGTCTGACCGGAGGGTCGCACTGCTCTTGCAGGCCTCTTTGACAGAACAGGGAAAAGAGGATGCAGCCGGTGAAATCCTTTCACGGTTCTTTGAACTTGTTTTAGTACGGAAACGTGAAGAGTTACTGTGTTCGGTATGTTTTCAGTATATGGACCTGTTCAGAAAAGCAAACCGCATGGTGTGCGGAGTGCTCACGACGGCAGTTCCGGTAGATGAACAGATTGCCGGACGATTAAAACATCTGATTGCCGGCGACGGGGCTCGTGATGTGGAACTGGAGGTCAGACAGGATCCCGCAATTATAGGAGGATTTACCCTGGAGATAGATATGAATATTTTGGATGCCTCAGTGGCGGCCCGTTTAAAAAGGGTTCGTTATGCGTTGGGAATTATTAAATAAAAAAAGATAAATATGTCAGAGATCATTAAACCGGCAGAAGTCTCGGAAGTGTTGCGGATGCAATTGGCAGGGCTGGACAACAGTGTTGAATTCGAGGAAAAAGGTTTTGTCCTTCAGGTGAGTGACGGGGTGGTCCGTATTTACGGATTGTTCAATGCCGAGGCAAATGAGCTGTTGGAGTTTGACAATGGGATGAAGGCCATTGTCATGAACCTCGAAGAAGATAACGTAGGAGCCGTGTTGCTGGGCGCAACGGATCTCATAAAAGAAGGAGATACCGTAAAGCGCACCGGCCGTATTGCCGGAATATCCGTGAGCGAAAAAATGATGGGACGGGTGATAAACCCACTGGGAGAGCCCATAGACGGGAAAGGTCATATTGGCGGAGAGTCTATTGAAATGCCCCTTGAGCGAAAAGCTCCCGGTGTCATCTTCAGGCAACCTGTGACAGAGCCGCTTCAGACAGGTATTAAAGCCATTGACGCCATGATCCCCATTGGCAGGGGGCAGCGCGAACTGATAATAGGTGACCGACAGACGGGAAAAACATCCATTGCCCTGGACACTATTATTAACCAGAGAAACAATTATCTGGAAGGGGATCCGGTGTATTGCATCTACGTGGCCATTGGACAAAAAGGTTCTACGGTCGCTTCTATTGTGAACGAGCTGGAAAAATACGGAGCCATGGATTATACCGTTGTGATTGCCGCTACAGCGGCAGATCCCGCCGCACTTCAGTATTTTGCCCCCTTTGCAGGGGCCGCCATAGGGGAGTATTTCCGTGATACGGGGCGTCATGCACTGGTAGTTTACGACGACCTGTCCAAACAGGCTGTGGCTTACCGTGAAGTGTCCCTGATCCTGAGAAGGCCTTCCGGACGTGAAGCCTATCCCGGCGATGTTTTCTATCTTCATTCAAGACTTTTGGAAAGAGCTGCCAAGATCATTAGACAGGACGAGGTGGCCTCCCAAATGAATGACCTTCCGGAAACCCTTAAGAAAAAAGTCAGGGGAGGCGGTTCGCTTACTGCATTACCGGTGATTGAAACACAGGCCGGTGACGTCTCGGCATATATTCCCACCAACGTGATTTCTATCACTGACGGACAGATTTTCCTCGATACCGATCTGTTTAATCAGGGGAACAGGCCTGCGATAAATGTGGGGATTTCCGTATCGCGTGTGGGTGGAAATGCCCAACTGAAGGCCATGAAGCAAGTGGCCGGTACGCTTAAGATTGACCAGGCGCAGTTCCGGGAATTGGAAGCCTTCTCACAATTCGGAGGTGATATGGATCCCATGACGGCCCAGGTTATTGATAAAGGACAGAAGAATACAAAGCTGCTGGTACAGAAACAGTTCTGCCCCATGCCAGTTGAGCATCAGATTGCTGTTCTGTTCTGCGGCACACAGGGGCTCCTGAAAAAAATCCCTTTGGCCAAAATCCAGACTTTCGAAGAATTATTTCTTCAAACCCTTGAGACAACGTACCGCAGGGATGTCCTGGACAAACTGAAACAAGGTGTCATTGACAACGATATAATGAGTACGTTAAAAAAAGTAGCATTGCAGATTAAACCGTAAGCGTATGTCCTCGCTTAAAGAAGTAAAAAGGCGGATTAATTCCATCAAAAGCACCCGGAAGATCACATCTGCCATGCAGATGGTCTCCTCTGCCAAATTGCATCAGGCACAGACGGCACTTGCCGATATGCTGCCTTATGAGGAGCGCCTTAACTATATGTTGGTGTCATTTATTCATGAAGAGAAATACCTTCATGCTCACGGTTATCCCGGTGGCCTTGCGCCCCTCAAACAATCTCCTTATGTTAAGTTAAGGGATATAAAAAAGGTCGCGATAATTGTGATAACATCCAACTCCGGTCTTTGTGGAGCCTATAACGAACATATGGAAAAATACCTGCATATTGTTTTGAAGGAATATGAACAGATTCCACGGTCCGACATTACCATTTATCCCATTGGTCAAAAGATCGCCAATGTGACGCTTTCAACCGGATGCAATGTTTGCCAGTACTTCATAGACCTGGCAATTGATCCCACATACCAGTCGTGTTCCCGCCTTTCAAGAAAACTGGGCATGGAATATATGAGGGGCTCGGTGGACAAAGTGGAATTGCTCTACCATCATTTCAAGAATATCGGGGTACAACAAATACGAAGAGAACGGTTTCTTCCGTTTGACTATGAGAGCGTCAAGGAAACCAATCCTTCGTATGGACGCGAATTGAAAGGCAAACAGGGGCTGGTTGTCCCGCAGGAGACGTTTTCGGCACAGGAGCAGGACCCCGAATATTACTGTGGCTACCTCTTTGAACCCTCCAGGCAGGAGCTGATAGACTACCTGCTGCCCAATGTGTTGCGTTTTCAGCTTTTCAGGGCCATTCTGGATTCGAATGCTTCTGAACATGCGGCACGTACAATGGCAATGAAGATTGCCACGGACAATGCCGACGATCTGATAGATGATCTGACAGTTCAGTACAACAAAAGCCGTCAACAGGCCATTACAAACGAATTACTGGATATTGCCGGAGGTGCCGTGAAGTGAATAATATAATATATAACTAAACAGAAAAGGCGTCTGAAAAAGACGCCTTTTCTGTTATACTCCCCGCATTTTTTCTTTGGCTTTTTTCAGGTTCTCCTTGAGGACATCGACTCCGGTAAGAATAGCTTCTTCGAAAGTGGTACAATTCCTTTCCGCGATCAGTTCGCTTCCGGGTACCTTTACCCTGATGCTGGCCTTTTTGTTTTCCGGCCCCGGAACTAATGATAGAGTCACTTCAATCCCAATAATGGCATCAAAGAATTTGTCAAGTTTGCCAACTTTCTCGTCAATAAAATCAAGTAATTTTTTGTCGGCATTGAATTTCACGGATTCTACTCTAATGTCCATAATAAACCTCCATTTTTTAATGATTATAGCTGTCTTTGGGCCTTATCAGGCCCGGGGATGTGCTTTTTCGTACGTTTTTTTAAGGGTTTCAAATGAGTTGTGTGTATAAACCTGCGTTGCGGCAAGGGAAGAATGGCCAAGCAATTCTTTGATACAGTTCAGATCTGCGCCTCTGTTCAGCAGATGGGTTGCCAGTGAATGACGTAACACATGGGGCGACTTCTTTCCTGTGAAGCACGGGGCAAAAGATAGCTGGGAATGGACCATTTTGCTTATTGTTGTAAGTGGCACAGGGCTCCCGTCCTTCCGGCAGAAAAGCCACGGTGAATCCACTTTTCTTTCTTTGATATATAACAGCAAATC
>JAQVSH010000207.1 GCA_028700615.1 Bacteroidales bacterium | reverse complement strand
TACTTGAAAACGAAACCTCTGCAATCTCCGGATATTGAAGCATTCTGTTCTTAACAATTTCAAAATCAACCTCTTTCTGTACGTTGATTTCCGAAAATAATATATTTTTATTGTCAAATCCCAGGTCTTTATTAAGAAGGAAATTGACCTGACGGTAAAGCATAAAACTCACAATGAGCATGAATAAGGAAATGGAATACTGAGTGACTACCAGTGCTTTTTTGACGCTAAATGATTTTCCTATATTATCAAATATTTTCCCTTTCAGCACTTTCACAGGATTGTAACCTGATAGGATTACAGAAGGATACAATCCGGACAGTACTCCGGCCAAGAGACTTACAGAAGCTACAATCAGTAATAATTGTCCATTTTCAAGCACTGAGAATTCAAAATTCTTTTGAAGAATATGATTTAATAGCGGGAAAGAGATTTGAGCAACCAATATACCGATGAGTGTCGCCAGTGAAGTCATCATAATTGTTTCGGCCATAAATTGCCCCGCAAGTGCTTTTCTGGAAAAACCAACGACTTTTTTAATACCGATTTCTTTTGATCTTTGGGAAGAATTGGCCAGGGAGAGATTGACATAATTGACACAGGAAAGAATCAACACCAGAACAGCTGCCAGAGAGAGGATAGATAATCCGATCAGCAAATCAGACTGATTGTTGGGAGAAGTATGGAGTTTCGAGAGCGGATGCAGATAAGGGGTTGATTTCTCATAGTTTTTAACTTCTTTAAAGGCATCTTTGATTTTTGCATCTACCTGTTTGGAATCACTCCCTTCTTTTAGCAAAACAAAATTATCATTGTCAATATAGGTCCAGTCATCCCGGTACCCTCTTTTTCCGGAAACAGACTCGTATGATTCCATGGATATCAGGTATGAAGCACGCAGAAAAGAATTTTCCGGAATATCTTCATACACAGCGGTGACTATGAATGGGAATCTTTTTCCGATGGTAACCTGTTTTCCCATGGCATTTCCTTCCGGGAAAAGCTTTCCTGCAAGGGTTTCCGAGAGAGCAATCGTATTGGGTTCGGTCAGAACATTTTGTTTATTCCCCTCAATAAGTGTGATAGTAAAGATATCGAAGAAAGAATTTTCACTCCAGTATCCGTATTTCTGGTAGAGTTGTTCCCCTGCGGGCAAAGTAAAAAACTGTCCGCTTACTTCCCGCATAAGCAGAGCCTGTTCTACTTCAGGCAAATCTGCCATCAGGTGATCACGAAATGCCGCCGGGCTGTATGTACAATAATTGGTCGGATAGGAATCTTCCTGCCGGGTCTGTACTCTGTAGATCCGATCATATTTTTCATTGAACCGGTCATAATTCAACTCATGGGTGACTACCGCGCTGAATAAAATAAACGTACTAAAACCAATCACCAGATTGATAAAGTTGATAGCAGAGAAAGTCTTATCTCTTAAAATATTACGATAAATGTTCTTAAAAAAATATTGAATCATCGTGTGAGATAGTATGAAATAATTCTGTTAATTCTAGTCTGTAGTTTTTTGCCTTTTAAATGCTAACGCTTTCTTTAGTTTTAGTTTATTCATACCTCAACGCCTCTACCGGGTTCCGGGTGGCCGCCTTCCAGCTTTGCCAGCTGACCGTCAGCAGAGCGATGCCCAGGGCCAGTGCTCCGGACAGGACAAAAATCCACCAGCTCAGGGTGGTTTGGTAAGCAAAATCTCTCAGCCATGCGTTCATGATATACCATGCCGCCGGAGTCGCTAAGACAAAAGCAAGAATTACCCATTTTACAAAATCCGTGTTCAGTAATATCAGTACTTCAGATATTCTGGCTCCGCTTACTTTGCGGATTCCGATTTCCTTTACCCTGCGCTGACACATAAAAGTAGAAAATCCTAAAATCCCCAGAATGGAGACAATGATTGAAATAAAGCAGAATCCGATGATTAACCCGGCCTGTTGATTTTCTTTCGTATAGAGTACATCCAGTTGATTGTCAATAAAATAGTATTGCATGGGGATTTCCGGACTGATCTCATCGTACACCTTTTTAATGGAGGCGATGGCTGAGGACATCTCTTCAGTGGAAAGTTTAATGCTGATGCATCCAAAAAAGTCAGCTGATCCGGATCTCCAGAAAACAAAAGGTTCTACCTCATCCCGTAGAGAAATGAAATTAAAATCCTTCATAACTCCTACGATTTCAGTATTGTCTATTTTTGTTCCCGGGGCCCATCCGTATTTTTTTGCCGCGGTTTCATTACAAATCATTTTCCCGTAATCCGCTTCGCTGTCTTTAAAGAAATTGCGTCCCTGTACTATTTCAAATCCCATCATCTCAATGTACCGGTCGTCCACTGCCCAATTAAAGAAAGCGCAGCTTTTTCCATTTACATTCACAATTTTACTTTCCTGAGCCTGCCCCGGAACTGCCCGGGAAAATGCGACCCCTTTTATATAGGGATTGGATTCCATTCTGCTTCTGAACAGTTTGGAATTTTTTCGTACGTCATCGTTCATCCTGATAACCAGGGTACTCTCTTTGCTAAATCCCAAATCAGTTTCTTCCATGTATCGAACCTGTTTCATGACCACAATGGAAGCCACAATCAGTGCTATGGTGGTAGCAAACTGTGAAACCGTCATAATTCCCCTTAAATTGATATTAGATTTTGGGATGTATTTTTTTAGGGACTCCACTGGTTTTCCTGCTGTAGTGTAAAAAGCGGGATATAATCCTGTCAGGATTGCGGCCAAAAGAAGACCCGTTCCGCAGAGGATCATCAGAAGAAAGTTCTCTGTAAAAGGAAGGGTGTATCCGAGTATCCTCAGAGAAAAAGCTTTATTCAGAAAAAAAGAAATCAGCAGAGCCATACCGTAGGAAATAAAAAACAGGGAAACGGTCTCTGACAGTAACACCGCGATGGAATTACCCCGGCTGCTTCCGAGCACTCTGCGGACACTCAGGCTTTTAATCCGTTTGGGAACGTTGGCGGTGGCAAAATTAATATAGTTAAAAAAAGCGACCAGAATGATCAGAACCCCTACCCATAGAAGGGAGATGACAAACATTTTGCTGTTGGATGAAAATAGAGGAGTCTCAGCGGTTTCACTGCTGAATCGGAGATCCTTTAAAGGTCTTGCGATCAGGTTTACAGGGATGTCTCCTTTGACGAAACTGTTATACTTTTCTTTAATAAGGGGTAAGGCGTTGATTTTTCTGTTGAGTTCGTCAGGGTCTGTGCCCGGTTTAACCAGAATAAACTGAGGGAAATCATACATGCCCCATCCTTTTGCTGCTTCCGCCCTGTATCCCCCGGTCGGAAACTTCAGGATAATGGGACACCGGATGACGGTATTGTCGGGAATGTCCTGAAAAACAGCCATTATCGTGTAAGACTCCCCATTCAATATCAATTGTTTCCCCGTAGGGTCTCCGGTTCCCCAAGCTCTTTGCGCAAAACTTTCCGAAACGATGGCGGATTGAGGTTCCAGCAGAGGATTGGTTTTGTTTCCCCGGATAAAATGAAACGTGAAGATGTCAGTAAGTTTCTCGTCACTGAAAGCATAATCTTCAAAACTCTTTGTCTCAGTATTTCCCGAATTCCATTTAAAAAGTCCTTCTCCCCATTTCCCATCCGGGAGATAAAAAGTAGACTTTAGCACCTCGGGAATTTCCCTGACTAGTGTTTCTCCCGTGGGTCCGAACAAAAAAACAGAGGATTTGGCCTCGTTGGGATTTTGAGATTCAACCCGGTATATTCCTGCTTTGTTTTTATGATAATCATTGTAATGATGCTCATTCCAAACATAAAGCATGATTAGAATAAATGCAGAGAATGCGGTGGTCAGTCCGGCAAGATTTAAGACGGTGGTAAAAGAGTAAGTTTTTAGATTCTCGAAGGCGGTTTTAAATAAATGGTTCATACTATAATTTTTTTAAGTGGTAGTATGCAGCTCCATGTTGCTGGAAAGTATTATCATACTCTTGGGCGCTGCAAAGCAACATGTTCGGTTCATAGGTTCAAAATTTATTTTACAAGGGATCTATTCATATCTCAGGGCTTTGACCGGATTTCTGGTGGCCGCATGATAACTTTGCCAGATCACGGTGACTAGTGCAATGGTCAGGGCAATCAGTCCGGAGAGCGCAAAAACCCCGATGGAAAGCTGAGTGCGGTATGCATAGTTTTCGAGCCAAAGGCTCATGGTATACCAACTGACAGGTACCGCAATCAAAAAGGCAATCAATCCCGCTATAAGTATTGGACGGATAAATCTTACCGTAATCGA
>JAQVSH010000206.1 GCA_028700615.1 Bacteroidales bacterium | reverse complement strand
GCTAAGCGGAGTCTGGGAGATTCTTTTTTGTTCATCATTTTAATTCGATTTTTAAGAAAATGTTGGTTGTATTGACTCGTAAGCGGGATCGGCTGAGAGAAGATGGAAACAGATATCAGGTGATATTGATATTCTTTTTTGGTGAATCCTTTACTTAGTGCATCCCGGTCTGCCAGATATTCAAGATTCTGGAGAATCGATTTGCGGATCATCCAGGCAAAGGGATTAAACCATCCTGTAATGATCGTTATTCTGGAAATAAGTACATCCAGCGTGTGGTATTGCCTGACATGCGCTTTTTCATGGAAGAGAATACGAAGGGTTGCTTCCGGTGTGTGTAATTCCGGATTAAGAAAAATATCTCTGAAAAAGGAGAATGGAGCCAGATGACGTTTCATTCTCCGTATGGGAATCCTGTCAATACAGTCTGCCGTGCTTTCTCTCCGAAGTCGTAACAATACGAATAACTCCAACAGAAGTTGGCCGCATAAAAAAATGGCTCCTCCGAATAAAATCCATCCAAACACAGATCCCAGAGAGGGCAACAGGGTTTGTGGTTTGTCCATCTGGAGCATTAACCAGGCGATTATTTCACTTTCAGAGAGTTGAGATAAACCAGCCTGAAAGGTACTCTGCTCGTGGATCCAGGAAAGAGATCCCAGCCAGGGAAGCATATAGGAAAGAGCCAGTGCGCCCAGTAAATAAAATCGTGAACATTTGTAAAAAGTTTCCCTGCGCAGAAACAATAGATAGAAAGAATAAAAAAGCCCAAGGGAAACGTTGGCTTTGAGCAGATATATAAAAAAACTTTCCATGGTTACGATTTGTTTTTTTCTATCAGATCAATGATTTCTTTTAATTCGGCACTGGAAATCTTTTCTTCTTTGGCAAAGAAGGTCACCAACTCTTTAAAGGAGTTTTCAAAATGATTCTTCACCAGTCCGCTCAAGGTTTTTTTTGCGTATTCTTCTTCGGATATGCCGGGAGAATACGCATATACATTGCCGTATTTTCTGGAAGTAATGAATCCCTTTTTTTCAAGGTTTTTAAGGGTAGAGGCAAGGGTGGTGTAGGGAATCTTTGGATCCGGGTATTGTTCCAGAATATCTTTTACAATTCCACCCTTCGATTTCCAAACCGCCATCATGGCGGTTTCTTCTGTAGGAGTGAGTTTGTTCATCTTATGTGTTATTTTTTGAATTCAGGTTCCGATCCCGATTTTATGTTACGAATGTATCGCATATCTACGATATATTCGTAGATCAATGTGTTAATAATTGTTAATAAATGGAGTTTGTTTGTATTATTACCGGGGATTAAAAAAACAGCACCTTATCCTGCCCCTGTGTCCAAAGATTGTTGCCTGTTAATCAATGGATTAGATGGATAAAGGTGCTGTGTTAATTATTATCTGTAGTCAGTTTTTGTGTTTAAGGGTACATACGATGTTCGCGACTTTATACCCAAAGAGCAAATATCAGAACCAGCTTAAATAACAATGAGCTTTTTAAGCTATGCTATCTGTTTTTTCTGTAGTTTTGTTATTAGTCGCGAGACTGTTTCTATGCGCGGTGTAAAAGTATCTCATGATTTCTAAATGACCTCACAGATGCTGTTATAAAGTAGTTATATTTTTTTTATTGTTTCAATGCTTTGGAAATCAATTGGTAAACAAATCCTTATCACCATCAGTATCTTGTTATTGATAGGAATGAATGTTCTGGCATTGCGGGAAACATACCTTAGGGAACGTTCCTATTTTGCGGAGGATGTAAATGCCTTCATTGTGAGATCCATGGATAATCTGTATTCATCTACCTATATTAAAGGAAGTTCAGGAAGTATCGGCCCTGAAGGAGTGAGTATTTTGAGAGAAAAGATATGGTATAAGTTCTCTGTTGATTCAGCCTCTTGGCATGAATCAAAATATTGGAGAAAATTACAGTATGATATATGTGATACCACTCAATGGACCTCTGAGGCGGTAGATTCTTTGTTTAATCTGTTCATTCAGGAAAAATATAATATTCCGATTGCCAGGACATTTACCATGGCAGAGCAATCGGGAGAGGTGATGAATCAATTGAACCATGGTCATCTCAGTCCTTTATTCCGGTTTCATGGGGATACCGTTTCTCTCGGATATATCCATCCCAGAGTATTATCCTCTGAATTTTCATATCCTGTTTTGCTGTTCTGGAGGAATGCATGGTTTCGTATTGTTTTTTCCGGTTTATTCTTTGTCTTTCTGAGTTATTGTATTTGGGTATTATACAGACAATTGCGTAATGAAATAAAAGCCTCGAAATACAGGGATCATTTTACTTCGGCTTTGGTTCATAATCAGAGAGGTCCTATCAGTAAAACAAAAATGTTGCTGGATGAGCTTGACTTGCAGGTTAGATCCAAATTATCAGCTGATGAACGCAATTTGATCTCGCGATTAAGCGAAAATCTGATTGCTATGTATGAAAATACAAGCCGGTTGCTTACTGTTTTTGTGGATGAAAACGGATTGTTGCCTGAATATGAGTGTCTTTCTATAGAACCTTTTTTAGATGCGCTGGCTAAAAAATACACGCTGAATACAGAACAAAAAAGCGTCGAATTATCTGTTCATGTCAATCCCGGTAATCTTCATGTGTATATGGATTCGTTTCATTTTGGGAATGCATTGGAAAACCTCATAGAAAATGCTGTTAAATATTGTGGGAAAACGGTTAGCATAGAACTCGGATGTTATCAGAAAGGAAAGCATGTGATTTTTTCTATTCTGGATAATGGTCCCGGGATCACTCCCAAAGATCAGAAAATTGTCTTTGAACGTTTTCGGAAAGGGGTGCAAAAAGATGCCCGGGCCAGATCCGATGGCTTTGGCCTCGGACTGAGTTATGTTAAAACCGTGGTGTTAGCCCATAAAGGGCGGGTACGGATAAAGAGTGACGGGAAAAACGGTACAGAATTCATTATAAGCATCCCATTTTATGAATAATATGTGTCAAATATTGTACGCAGAGGATGATATCGATTTTGGGGAAATTGTTAAAAAGAGGCTTGAAAGCGAGTCTTTCAGAGTAAAGCTTTGTCCGGATGGGAAGGAAGCCTGGCGTGAAATAAGAGAAAATCCATACGATATTATATTGCTTGATTATGATATGCCCGGGATTGACGGGATCGAACTGACCAAAATGATCAGGCAAAGGAGCATGGTTCTCCCTATAGTTATTTATAGTTCATACACTGAACCTGATACTACCATTGAAGCATATCAGGCGGGGGTGAATAATTTTTTTACTAAAAATTATGATCCCAATATATTGATTCTGAGCATTAAAACGATCCTTTCCGGGAGAAATTCCAATGCAGAATCCTCCATGATCGGATTGTCAGAAGATTTGGTTTTTTATCCGGAACAAAATATGCTTGTGTGTCACGGGAAGGAATATCCCCTCGGTAAAGAGCTCTCACGTTTATTGATTCTGTTATACACCCATGTGAATCATTGGACCAGCGGAGATTTTATTACAGGGATGCTTTGGAATCTGCCCCTGAAAGATAAGGATGTTGCGCTCAGACAGAATATTCTTCGGTTGCGTGAAAAAATATCAGTGGATCCTTCTATTCAGATAGAAAACCGGCCGGGAGGATTTTATCGTCTTAATCTGCCTTGAAAGGGCTTCTCCGGACAGGATGGCTGTCCTCTGATACGCTTTGTGCTGCTTCCGGGGTGCATTAACGGATTACGTTAAACCTGACAGTGAGCATATACATTTCTTCTCTGGTGTTTGCTTTGATGACAGAACGGAGTACCTGTGAGCCTGCTTTATTGCGCGTATCCACGTTGAGATGGACGGTGGCGGTGTCTTTACTTTCAATCCTGTATTTGGAAATGGAATAGTTTGTACAGGAACAATCCGGATTGACATATTCAATGATCAAAGGATTCAAACTTTCATTATGCAGAATAAATTGAGCCGATAGTACCGTGTCTCCGGAAATATCTCCAAAATTCACGGTGTTTTTGTTTATGCTCAGTGCAGACAAGGGGCCCTGCATCGTATCTTTTACTGCAGGGCTTTGATGTTCTATGGACCTGACCGGAGTATGACCCTCGTAAATGGATGAGCCTACCGTCAGAAGGATCCATCCGATGGACAGAACAATGACCAGAATGCAGATTAATTTCTTGTTTTTGGTCTTCATCGGCATCATAATTTAAAGAGGTACAGGGTCATGGTTTCTTTCTCCTCGTTCGGAATGACTCGGGAATAATAATAGGGAGCCTGGTAACC
>JAQVSH010000205.1 GCA_028700615.1 Bacteroidales bacterium | reverse complement strand
TTCCCCGAAGACCTTCTGCTGAAAAATGGTCTGAGCCTTCACGATTTAAAACGAATTGCCGGAGGAGAACCTGTCAATGCATCTTTCAGACACCTGATCAGGGATTTGTATGAAAGGGCAAACGAATACCGTTTAAAGACTTTGCAGGTGATAGAGCGGATCAGCCCGTTCATGGAACCCCGGTACCGACTGAGTTTGGAAATTATTTTCAGTTTGTATTCGATGATCTTTGAGAAGATAGATCCGGAGAATGGACAATTTACTTCAGAGGCGCTGAATGCAACTCCGGACGAGACCCGTGAAAGAGTGCTAAAAACCATCCGGGAATTTAATTGATTGCCTCATTACATTTATGATATATAGATAAATAAACAAAGGCCGTGAGATCATTCTCACGGCCTTTGTTTATTTATTCAAACACTATCCTGCGATCAGGGATTCTGATCTGCATCGGCATCCAGAGAAGGATTGCCGTCAAATTCAGACTGAGGCAACATATAAACCCATTCCCAAGATTCAGGATCAGCTACGTCAAAGAGTCCGTAATCTCCCAAATCACCGGGAGAATAGTGGTTGGTTCCGGGATAATCTCTGATAAAACCGGTTTTTTGGCGGCGAATATCAAAAATCCGGAAACCTTCACCCCATAGTTCGATACGACGTTCCAGTAAAATGAAATCCAGCAGATTGATACTACTCATATCGTCAGCATAGGAATTTACCGTGATTACATTTCCGTTAGGAAGAGCGTCCATAATGGCAGCTAAGTCAGGATCTCTATCTCCCAAAAGAGTCAGCATCAGTGTTCTGGCTTCCGTATAATGACCCTGGCGGCATTCTGCTTCAGCCTGATTGAGATACATCTCGGCAGCTCTCATATAGAGATAATCGCCGGCCCAGCTTCCTTCTCCTTTTACTTTGAATTTCATCTGATTGTAATTAACATCAGGGCCTTCGGCATACAGATCGGGATTCTCGTATTCATCGGTATTCACAGGCGCTTTAAACCATTGTTTGCGGACATCATTGTCTCCAATCTGATCGTAGAGAAATTTACTGATTACTTTTCTGGAAGAGTTGGCATAACTGGAACTGATTCTGGAGTCCATATGGTTGAAAAATGAATTCCAACTTGTAGATTGGGCATCATTTACCTCTGAGCCCCACATCCATTCAGGATTGGCAACCGTGTTAAATCCAGTCAAAAGTTCTGCGTTGCTCATTAGTTTTAATCCGCTTTTTTCCAGAGCTTTAGAGGCAGCATCAGCAGCCGTGGCCCAATCTTCCATCAACATGGCTACACGGGATTTAAGACCGTAAGCCACATATTTGTCAATATGGGATTTGTGGCGTTGTTCAGAAGCGCTCTGAAAGGCAGTAATCGCATTGTCAAGATCTTCATTGATCTGATCGAAAACATCCTGAACCGTTCCTCTTCCTTTTCCGACAGAATTTTTATCCGTGGGTTCAGTATAAATGGGCACTCCCTTTTCCTGTTCATGTCCCTTGTAGGTTCTGGCGTAGAATTGAATCAGATACATATAGGAGTAAGCTCTCAATGCAAGGGCCTGACCTTTTACATTGTTGCGGTCGGTGGCACTTCCGGGAAGATCATCGATGCGGGACAGAATATTATTGACGTTGTCAATGATACTGTAATACATATACCAATAGGCATAGGGATGATCGCTGGTTCCTGCAATGGAAGTTCTCATCCAGTACAGATAATCATAGACAAACCAATAGTTTCCGGCATCTCTCTGGACCATATCTTCTCCCATCAGATCCGTTACAATATTGATAGCAGAAGGTCCAAAGTTTTCTGCACCATAACTGGTAGACCAAAGGTCTCCATCCGTATAAAAATTACGGTAAATACCGTTCAGGGCAGCAAAGGCATTCTCCACATTTAAAAACACTTGTCCTGGAGTGGTTTGATCGGTAGGGTTCGTATCCAGGTAATCCTTCGAACAACTTCCCGTAAGGATGACCAACCCAACAATCAGAATATAGATGTATTTTTTCATAATATTTATCCTCCTTCATTAAAATTTCAAATCAAGACCTAGGGAGATTACACGGATCGGCACATAGGAGTAACTTGTTGATCCGCCAAAATTATTCTGGGGGTCCATACCCTTCTTAGAAGAGAAAGTATATAAGTTATCAGCGGTAGCAAATACCCGTAATTGCTGAATCTTCATCTTAGAGGTTATCTCTTGGGGAATCGTGTAGCCGATCGTGATATTCTTAATGCTCATATAAGAAGCATCCAGAAGGAACTGATCGGTGGTAGTCATTTGCTGGCCAAAAGCCATTTTAGGAACATCCGTGATGTCTCCGGGTTTTTGCCACCGGTTCAGCATGTCTGAAGATAAAGCTTGTCCCCTGTTTCTCATGTCCATAAGGGTTAAGTAGTTGTAATCTAATATTTTGCCACCAATAGAATAGGTAAGCATAACATTCAGATCAAATCCTTTGTAACGGAATTCATTGTTGATACTTCCATACAGGTCAGGAACCCGTGAACCCATGATAAAACGGTTGGCAGCCGCTGTGTTGTAACTGCTGGTTGTTTCGCCATCAGTTTTCATATAAAGGCGATCCCCTGTTTCAGGATCAACCCCTGCAAACTTAGAGATGTAAAAGGAGTTGATGTCCTCACCCACTTTAAGGATAGTGCTTCCCAGTACAATTTCATCTGCGCCTTCACTGAGTTTGGTGATTTTATTATTGACAGTGCTGGCCAAAATGTTGAGGTTCCATTGGAACTGGTCATTCCGGAAAATATCGACTCCCAAGGTAATATCAAAACCCTTGTTGCGCATATTTCCGACATTATCCCAATAACCATCATATCCGAGAGAGGTTCCCAACGGTCTGATCAATAAGAGGTCATACGTATTTTTTACGTAGTACTCGGCAGAGAAATTAACCCGGTCAAAAAGTCTGGATTCAAATCCAATGTTGAAATTCTCATTTTTCTCCCATTTCAGATCTTTGTTTTCAACAGAGGTTTTCCAAACTCCCCCCATCGTCAGGTTGGGATATCCGGTATTGTAGAAACTCTGCCATGCATAATAGATACTGTTGCCATCTGTATCCTGGAGCATATCATTTCCCTGGGTTCCAAAACTGGATTTTACAGTGAGGCTGTTCAGCCACTCTACATCCTGAAGGAAGCCTTCGTCGCTGGCTTTCCACGCACCTCCGACAGACCAGAATTGTCCCCAACGGTTATCCTGATGGAACCGTGAAGAACCATCGGTACGGAAACTGGCCGAAAGGAAGTATTTTTCATCATAGTTATAATTGATACGGCTCAGGTAAGACTCTACATTGTAATTGTCATTCCAGGATTCGATTTCAGTGGGGGTCGCCGCATTACTCAATTCAGTTACATCGGGTAGTACATAGCCTGTTTTCTGAGCATATAAAGTGCCTTTCTCCATATGATAATACTCATGACCGACCAGTACATCAAAATTGCTTTTTCCAAAACTTCTGTTCCAGGTTAACAACTGGTTGAAAGTATAGCTCAGGTCACGCAATGAATATCTGGTACCGGCTCCACCTACTGCAGATTGATCTCCGAACAGAGGGTTCTGATAGATCAGACGGTCTCCGTTATCATAATTTACCCCTAAGTTCAAAGAAAATTTGAAGTCATTCCAAAAGTCAAGATCTTCTCTTTTGGTTTGGAAGTCAGCATAAACACGACCGTTCAGGGAGTTGAAATCCAATTGTCTCTTATCTGCATACTGAGTGGCAATAGAGTTGAAATTTCCACTGTATGGACGGATGGCTCCGTAATCGTATTGTTTTTCCCCGTCGGCATCAAGAATCAGGTCTCCTGTAGCAGCATCCCTGAGATAAACAGGGTATACAGGTCCCATATTCATAGCAGAATACCAGATGTTGTTCATGGCAGACCCGGAGTTGGTCAGGTAGTTTTTGCCTGTTTGTGCAAAAGCGGCGCTCATACCGGTTTTAATCCATTCTTTGGCTTGAGTGTCTATGGAAATTCTTCCGGTGAACCTTTCAAATTTTGTGTTCACAGCAAGCCCTTCTTCATTCAAATAACCCAAAGAAATAAGGTATTGACTCTTCTCGGTTCCTCCGTTAATAGAAAGCTGATAATCCTGACGAAGCGGATTGTCATTCAGCGCTTCATCCACCCAGTCGTCATTCCATTTCAATTGTGCGGCAGGATTCACTTTCCCGGTATTCGGATCAATCAGGACATCGGAGGCCATATTAAATGGATTATACATCTCTCCCCCGAAGGTTGACCAGTATG